>NZ_JAPZQJ010000296.1:0-2229 GCF_027530405.1 Microcystis sp. LE19-41.2A
TTCGTTCGTGGAGAGCTTTATTGTAAACTAATCTTACACAGCCCAATGTGCGCCGCAATAGCGACTCTTGTGTTGGTGTGGGGTAAAATCGAAACGAATAGGCTTTTTCCATATCCCGCATTCTAGCATATATCGTGTAAATGTGCTAAGATTTAACAGCAAAGCCGCCGTAAAACGGCGGGGTTTCAGACCCAAAATTTTCGATGAAGAGGGAATTATTTTCAAGAACTAACAAGGCGCTCCGTCCCTCAAAATTCGATTTTTCGAGGTAGCCTAGACATAACGCCTTGGTTATTGGCTAAAATTAAACTTTTTTTGCCCATCAATTTAAAAACTTGCGTTTTTTTGATCATCTTAGCCTAGAGGACTGAGTAGTATGAGTTACAGCAAAGTTGATTTGTTAATTTTGTCCATCAGTGTAATCTGGGTTAAATCTCTCACTTTTTCCCGTTATCAATTACTCAAGGGGTAGCTCGATCAATTGGACTTATTGAGAAAATCTTCGCACTAATTGAGAATAAACCAAGCTTTCATCAGGGTTTCAGGCGGTGCAATGCTGAAGTAAATCTATTTTTCGAGGTACCCCCAAGAGGATCGATAACCACTGATTCCGAGCCAGTAATGATACACTAGGCATGATTTAACTACAAACCTCGATCGCAAAAGGAAATAAACATCAATGAAAGCCATGATTTTGGCGGCTGGCAAAGGAACTCGCGTCCGTCCGATTACCCATACGATTCCCAAACCCCTGATCCCGATTTTACAAAAGCCGGTGATGGAGTTTTTGTTGGAACTGTTGCGACAGCATGGCTTTGATCAGATCATGGTCAATGTTAGTCATTTAGCCGAAGAAATTGAGAGTTATTTCCGCGATGGTCAGCGTTTTGGGGTGCATATCGGCTATTCTTTCGAGGGTAGAATCGAAGAGGGCGAGTTAATCGGTGATGCCCTAGGATCGGCGGGCGGTTTACGACGAATTCAAGATTTTAATCCCTTTTTTGACGATACTTTTGTGGTTCTCTGTGGTGATGCGCTGATCGATCTTGATTTAACCGCAGCCGTTAAATGGCATCGGGAAAAGGGAGCGATCGCCACTATTGTCACCAAAACCGTCCCCAGAGAGGAAGTATCCAGTTATGGGGTGGTAGTTAGCGACGAGGAGGGACGGATTCTCAGTTTCCAAGAAAAACCGGCCATCGATGAAGCTTTAAGTACCTGCATTAACACGGGGATCTATATTTTTGAACCAGAAATCATTGATTTTATTCCCCCTAATAGTAAATACGACATCGGGGGCGAATTATTCCCCCAATTAGTCGCTAAAGCTGCGCCTTTCTACGCTTTAAACATGGATTTTGAATGGGTGGATATTGGTAAAGTCCCCGACTACTGGCAGGCAATTCGCGGGGTGTTATCCCGGAAAATTAAAAATGTTGCTATCCCCGGCATCGAAGTCAAACCGGGCATCTACACGGGCTTAAATGTGGGGGTAAACTGGGATCGAGTCGATATCACCGGACCTGTGTATATCGGGGCAATGACGCGCATTGAAGACGGGGCGAAAATTGTCGGTCCGAGTATGATTGGCCCAAATTGTTGGATTTGTGGCGGCGCGACAGTGGATAATAGCGTTATTTTTGAATATTCTCGCCTCGGTTCAGGGGCCCGTTTGGTGGATAAGTTGGTCTTTGGGCGCTATTGTGTTGATAAAACCGGCGCGGCGATCGATGTGGAAGCGGCAGCCTTGGATTGGTTGATTACCGATACCCGCAAGGTTCCCCCAGAATTTGATCACCCTAAACATCAGGCAATTCGTTCTTTATTCAATAGCAAGTAGGCAACACCGCAACAGGGAACTTTTTACTTTTACTTGATAAGTACCTATAGCGGTGTGCAGTCGTATGAGGTACAGTGTCACGAGCTATAAACCATGCTAGGCAAAGCTTGGTTTGTATCTCACTCAAGCGCTTACCGCTATAAGCAAAATTAATTACACATATCTAACCACTCCTTGCATTAGTGCCTTTTGCATGAGTGCCTTTTGCCTATCCTAACCAAGACATTAATTTTGCACGACTACTTAAGTAGGGTCTGCTGAAAAAGTTTTTCCTGGGGGTAGGAGTCAGTAGCCGGTCGTCAGGAGTCGGTCGTTTTAGGCTTTGTTGCCCTTGTTTTTTGTACCAAGCGATGTACTACAAGAAGGATAATGCAAGGTTTTTGAACGTC
>NZ_JAPZQJ010000020.1:0-9953 GCF_027530405.1 Microcystis sp. LE19-41.2A
GGGCCAATTACCTAATTTTCAGGGAAAAAGTCCAGGAATTTTCCCCCTGATCACTCCCATGCCCGGTACTTTTTGATTGACAAAAAGTCTAAAAGTCTTACCCAACAAGGTTTTTAGATTTATTCAGCAAACCCTAGTTAAATAATCCTTCCGGGACATTTTTAACTGCACCTAAAGTTTCAGAAATTTGATTATTCGAGGAGGAAGAATTAGATCGATCATTGAAATTGGGAAAGGTTTTGTTGAGCAACCACCAAGCAATTCCTCCTAAAAGTGTCGATGTCACCATAACCGTCAACAGCAGCGGAAGAATTTCATTTTTCTGGGACATAAAATCAGGATCACGATTCGGACTACTTTAATGATAATCCCAGCTTTTTTTAATGACCCTAACTTTTACAATTCTTTCGGGTTGTGCCAAGGGTTAAGGATCAACCATAGAGACACGAACAACAGAAAGGAGAGGATAGATTCGATGAGTAATACTAAACCAGGTTATTAAAAACTGATTATTTATTCTCCCTTTTGCCTCTTGCCTCTTGCATGAGTGCCTGTCCTGATATGTAAGCCTATACTCAACGGATTTAGTATAAAACCTATCAGACAAAGGACAAGATAGCGATATAACCTGCTTGAGCATCTTCTCCTGTTGACTGGCTACAGACCTTCGAACAGCAAAAAACTTGAACAACAAAAACTAGAACAGCAAGGGATGGAGGCAACCCCATCCCCAAACTAGACAATTATGCTATTCTTTTTTATACATCACCTCCACCACGGTATGGACGTTACCTCTGGGATGAAAATCCCCCTTAACTTTCATCTGCAAGGGTTCGCAAGCGGCCACCAAATCATCTAAAATTTGGTTAATTGCTTCTTCGTGGGAAATATAACGATCGCGATAACTATTAATATAAAGTTTAATCGCCTTTAATTCCATCACCTTTTGATCGGGAACGTAGCTAAGATAAATAGTGGCAAAATCGGGATAACCGGAAAAGGGACACTTACAGGTATATTCCGGCAGAGTGATCTGAATATCGTAATTTCTGCCAGGGCGTGGATTGGGGAAAGTAATTAATGTTCCTTCGGCAATTTCTCTTTCCCCGTACTTAACTTCAATTTTTTCGGAAGACTGAACCATGTTTTTTCCTAACTAGACAATGTTTCCTATCATAGCTGGAATATTCTCTCAAGAGGCGTTACCGAATCAAGAGATGAATAGTAACTCCTGCATCCTATTGACAAATTAGCTTAGTCCCGGGTTGAAAGAATGCCGAGAAGACAATGCAGACTTAAAATCAGCCAAGTCGAATTTTCAGGTAAAAAATGCTCTATGATTAACTCTAAAGATACTGTAAAACTGGTTTCATGCTCTCCGAGATTAAAAACATAGCCGAGAGTCTCGCACCCCGATTAGTGGAGATTCGCCGCCACATTCACGCGAATCCAGAGTTAAGCGGGCAAGAATATCAAACGGCCGCCTATATTGCCGGGGTTTTGTCTTCCTGTGGTCTATCGGTGCAGGAAGCGGTGGGAAAAACGGGAGTTAAGGGAGAATTGGCGGGAAAAGGCAGTGATCGAAGGATTTTAGCCATCCGCGCCGATATGGATGCCCTACCGATCCAAGAAAGAACCGATTTAGACTTTGCTTCCCGCAAACCGGGGATTATGCACGCCTGCGGTCACGATGTTCATGCTACCGTCGGTTTAGGGGTGGCGATGGTGCTTTCCCGTCTCTCGGAACCTTTGGGGGGAAAAATACGCTTTCTCTTTCAACCAGCAGAGGAAATCGCCCAGGGGGCTAATTGGATGATCCGGGAGGGGGTGATGCGGGATGTCAGCGCCGTTTTGGGGCTGCACGTTTTCCCCTCGATTCCGGCCCGATCGATCGGAGTTCGTTACGGGGCCTTAACTGCAGCTGCCGACGATCTGGAGATTTTTATTCAAGGGGAATCCGGCCACGGGGCCCGGCCCCACGAGGCGATCGATGCTATCTGGATCGCCTCGCAAGTAATCACCACTTTACAACAGGCAATTAGTCGGACTCAAAACCCTTTGCGTCCCATTGTCCTCACCATCGGGCAGATTAGCGGTGGTCGCGCCCCCAACGTCATCGCTGATCAGGTACGCATGGCGGGAACCGTGCGATCGCTGCACCCAGAAACCCACGCCCATCTCCCGGAATGGATCGAGAGTTTGGTCACGAATGTCTGTAGCACATATAACGCTAAATGTCAAGTAAAATATCGCCGGGGCGTGCCATCGGTACAAAATGACCAATTTTTAACCCGGTTAGTCGAAGAAGCTGGTTTAGAAGCTTGGGGAAGGGATCGGGTTTTAATTCTCTCGGAACCCTCCATGGGGGCCGAGGATTTTTCCCTTTATTTGCAACAGGCCCCGGGGACAATGTTCCGTCTGGGAGTGGGTTCTCCTCACCTCCTCAATCCCCCCCTTCACCATCCGGAATTTTTAGTGGATGAGTCGGCAATTCTGACGGGAGTGATTACTTTAGCCTACGCGGCCTATAAATATTGGCAACGGCAAGATTAAACCGGTTTTTCAAGATAATTTTATGGAAATTTGGGAAGATTTAGCTATTATAGCTTGGACGGAATTGCTGCTGGATAATTATGAACGATTAATCGGGCGATCGCTTTTACCCCGGATCGGTACTGGCAAAGAACAGAGTAAAATGCTCTTTTATGCCCCTTTTGTGCTGGTTTCCCACGGTACACAAACTAATCCGATCTTCAATTATGGTAATCGCGGTGCCCTCGATCTCTGGGGTTTAACTTGGCCAGAATTATTAACAACTCCTTCGCGAGCGACGGTAGAGGGGGAGGAAATCGCCAAAGAACGCCAAAAAATGCTAGATTTAGTCAAAAAACAGGGCTATATCAACGATTATCACGGGGTAAGGATCACGAAAAATGGTCAACTATTTCGCATTGAAAAAGCGATCGTTTGGAATATCATCGATCGTGATGGCATTTACTGCGGACAGGCTGCCACCTTTGCCGATTGGATTTTTCTCTGATTTAAGCTGTACTGCCTTGAAACTCCGTCCCCACTTCCCCACTCCCCCACTCCCCCATCACCCCACTTCCCCACTTCCCCACTGTATCGCCCCAATATGACCAACTCAGACCGAATTATTGTTCCTCTCGATGTGCCGGATTTAGAATCAGCGATCGCACTGCTCGATCTGCTGCCAGAAGTCAATTTTTGGAAAGTGGGACTAGAATTATTTGTCAGTAGCGGTGCAGAAATTCTAGGGATTCTGCAAGAAAGACAAAAAAAGAGCTTTCTCGACCTAAAATTCCATGATATTCCCAATACGGTCGCCGGGGCCTGTCGTTCAGCTAGTCGCTATCAAGTGGATTTACTCACCCTGCACGCTACGGCCGGACGGCAAGCACTGACGGCAGCTAAGGGGGCAATATCTGACTTGCTATCGCCGCCAAAACTTCTCGCTATCACCGTTTTAACCAGCCTTAACGCCCGCGAATTAGCCCTCGACCTCAAAATTCCCCTAGAACTATCGGAATATGCCTTAAATCTGGCATTATTGGCCAAGGAATCAGGAATTGATGGGGCGGTTTGTTCTCCCCAAGAAGTGGCGCAATTGCGGCGCGTCTGTGGAGAGGATTTTCTCTTAGTTTGCCCCGGAGTTCGTCCCTCCTGGTCAAGCAAAGGGGATCAAAGTCGGGTGATGACTCCGGCCCAAGCGCTTAAAGCTGGGGCTGATTATCTAGTAATTGGACGACCGATCACTGGTGCCGAGGAGCCAAAGGTAGCATGGGCAAAAATTTGTCAAGAATTAGCCGACATTTAGCTGTATTGCTGGTTATGTTCGGGATTAACTTGCCAGCAGTTAGTCGTCCTCTTTCTAGCTGTCCGGAGGATTTAAATCTTTTAGTCGATCGCCTCTTGTCAGATTTACCCAGTTATGCCAATCGAGTTATTAGCCGCTCCCAAATCGACCAAAAATTATCTACACCGGTTTTTGTGATTATTGCCGGTCGTCCTGAATTTGCACCCCTACCTTTAACTGCCAGTCAATATTCTGGTCAAATTGCCGATGACACTCAACAGGTTTTTTTTACGACTTTAGAGCGTCAGTATAGCAAAAATCGCTCTGTCAGCCTCCAGAATTATCACTGGTTATTTTTAACTAAAACTGGGGAAGGATGGCGATTAGTGACGGTTTACAGTCAATTAGCTGCCCTTGAACCCGCTCAAGTCCCCTTACCTCCCCTAGAAACCAGTCAAGGCACCATCGGCCAAGCGGTGCGTCTCTGGCTGCGGGACTGCGAAGCGGCTGCATTGCGCTAAATTCGCTCGGCCAACACGAAGCGATCGAAACCTGCTAGGTCGTTAATAATCTGAATTTGTCGATAATTGCCCTGATTTTCCAGCATTTGCGCTACTTTTTCCCCTTGACCGGCTCTCATTTCCACTAGCCAAAGGCCTCCCGATCGCAGATAATCGGGAGCAGTGGCCACTAGATAGCGCAGCGCGGTCAATCCGTCTTCACCTCCATCGAGGGCCAAACGGGGTTCATGTTCCCGCACTTCAATTTGTAAGTCAAGGATTTCTGCACTGGGAATATAGGGAGGATTGGACAGCATACCGCTAATCTGTCCTTGCCACTTCTCTAGGGGTGTCCACCAAGAACCCTGTTTTAAGATAATTCTGTCGGCAAAACCCGTATTGATGATATTTTCTTTGGCGATCGCTAAAGCCGTTTGACTGTAATCAATAGCATATATTTCTGCTTTTGTCAAGATACTGGCTAAACCAATAGCGATCGCGCCGCTACCGGTTCCCAGATCTACCCAGATTCCCCCGTCGTCTCCTCTGACGGTTTCTCCAACAATATCGATTAATAACTCGGTTTCGGGACGAGGAATTAAGACTTCTGGGGAGACTTTGAGGGTAAAATTACGCCAGACCACCGATTCGAGCAAATACTGTAAAGGAACCCTTGCTTGCAGGCGTTTTTGCCAGCGTTTAGTAATTTCCGACCAAGAATAACTCAAGGGGATTTTTTCTCGTTCGCGAAAGGATTGTAAGCGCAGGGAAAGAGTATCTAAATCTGTCACTGCTTGCAGAAAGATATCCACTTCTTTCGGAGATAGTTGCGCTTGCTCTAAATCGGCGATCGCCTGTTGTCGCCATTGACTTAATTCTTGACCGGAAATACTCGCAGACACAAGGCTTAACGATTGGGGGCGGGGGGATTATTGGTATTATTATTAGGGCGTGGCTGATTTGCCGGGGGTTGGTTGGGAGCCTTTTGGTTGCTATTTGCCCGAATAAAATCAATCGTTTCTTGGCTAGGATAGAGGAGAATTTTAGTTAAAGCTTCATCGTTACTTTGTTGTAGGGTAGCGATGACACTTTCTAAGGGAATAACATCAATTTTCACCGTGGTCGCTTCTGCGGGATTAGCTTTTTTATATTGTTCTACCATTTGCAAAGCGGCGGCCTTTTCAAAGAAGAAAGGAATAAAATCCTGATTATTGCGATTGATCACCAGAAAACTACTCTCTTTTCCCGCTTTCGGCACAAATAAAGGTACACCACCTTGATATTGTTGACCTCTTTCACTGAGCAATTTTTTCGCTGATTCTACTTCCGACTCTTTGGGAACAAAATCGATAATTAAACGATTTTGATCGGTTTGACTGGTTTGCATTTTATAGACCTGTGCCAAAGAAACAGCCTGAACTTTAACTTTGCTGGCAACTTCAGGATTCTCTTTTTTCAGTCTTTCAAAAAAGTTTTGTGCGTCCTGTTGACTGATAAAAACTCCCGTGAATTTCTGTTCTTTTTCTCCCACGGCAATTAGGGGAACTCCTTGATCGTCGGCAATAGCGAAGACAGGTACAGACTGCAAGGTTCTGACGATTTGTTCTTCCGGTAAAGCGAGTGCTTTAGAATAGCTGCCCAGCAGCGAAGTCAACATTGTCGTTCCCACTAAACCAAGAGTTGCTGTCCAACGAATGAGAGATTTCATCAAAATAATTACCTCGTTATTACTATTAACCAATATTTGCCGTTAATCTGAACTATATAGTCTATTTGACTCCTCCGATCAGGAGTTTTTTGATGAATAACCAGCCCCGAAAGTTCCCTTTATTGGCTTGCTTCTGAACCATCATAGCTAAAAAGCTCCATATTTGGTGAGATGTGGTCGCAGCGGCGGCCAGGAAATAGGGGCAATTTATGGGCTGATCTGGGGAATAATAGGGATTAATTGGATTTTTTAAGCTACATTTTCAAAAAAATCGCTTTAGCTACGGTTTAAGCTTGCTTTTGCTTTCATAAGCACCAACTTGAGATCAAAAGGCATCCTCTTGTCTGAATCAGTTAGTCAACTGGCTACCCCTTGATCTTGGCACTGCTAATGACTTTCCGAGAAATCGCGCGGATGGGCGATCGCTAACCGCAGCCATTGATAGGAAACTAGATTTAAAATCAGTCCGATGATCAATAAAATTGCCATGAGAGCGATTTGATACCAGGCGATCGGTCTGACCAGAAGATCGGCGATCAGATGGGCTAAATTCAAGACAGAATAGAGAATTGTCAGCCAGAAATGGGCCTTTCTCAAGGAGCGACTTTCGCTAAAATTGACCCCGATAATCGCTAACATTGGCAGCAAAAAAAAGAGCAACATTCCCCAGAAAATCGGATCGAGATTGCTGGTTTGATGACTCTCGACGATCGATTGACCATGGAAAAGCGGCATTAAACCCAGTTGGGTGTGAAATAGAGTTCCCAAGAGGAATGTTGTCCAGAGAGCGGCAATTTTTTCGGGATATTTCGCTGTTTTCACGGTAATTATCCTCTTAATCGGTTAGTATAAAAGGTCGGGCTAGGTGAGAAAGTATTCTTAAATTTTTCCTAGTCACTTATCTATACATTCTAAAAAAAGTTTCTGTATTTAAAATTACTTTTTACAAAAAAACACAAAATAGTTTTTACTGCTGATCAGCCGTGGAGAAAGGCCGCTGCTATAGTGGTAAATTTAGCTAATTCTCAATCTAAAAATGTTTATGACCACAACCACTTGCGAGAGTAACTCAATCTATCCCGTGCGTTGGCAAGATAATAAAGTCTGGCTGATCGATCAAACCCGTTTACCCATGGAGTATGGGGAAGTTGAGATCACCAGCAGTGAAGCCATGGCCCGGGCGATCGAAACGATGATTGTCCGCGGCGCTCCGGCCATCGGGGTGGCGGCTGCATACGGTATGGTTTTAGGAGCGCAGGAAATTACCACCGACCAGAAAGAGCAATTTCTGGCTGATTTAACTAGAATAGCCGATCGATTAGCCCAAACCCGGCCGACGGCGGTGAATTTATTCTGGGCGATCGAGCGAATGTTAAAAGTGGCCAGGGAAAGTGGCCCAGAAGTGGCAGTAATTACCAAAAATCTCCTTGAAACTGCCCAAAATATCCAAAAAGAAGACGTGGAAACCTGTCGGGCGATCGGTCACCATGGTTTATTGGCGCTGCCGGAGCAACCGGAAAAACTGACAATTTTAACCCACTGTAATACTGGTTCCCTAGCCACGGCCGGTTATGGTACTGCTTTAGGGGTAATTCGTTCCGCTTGGACAGCAGGGAGATTAATACAAGTGTATGCAGACGAAACCCGGCCGCGGCTGCAAGGGGCAAAATTAACCGCCTGGGAATGTCTGCGGGAGGGAATTCCCGTCACCGTGATCACCGATAGCATGGCGGCCCACTGTATGCAGCAAAAACTGATCGATGCGGTGATCGTTGGGGCCGATCGCATTGCGGCCAATGGGGACACGGCTAACAAAATCGGCACCTATTCCCTTGCGGTGGTGGCAAAAGCTCATAATCTGCCTTTTTATGTGGCCGCGCCGCTATCGACGGTGGATTTTTCCCTTAAGGATGGTACGGGGATACCGATCGAACAGCGCGATCGTGCCGAAATTTATCAGGTGGGGACAACTACCCTTTGCCCTAGAGATGTTAACTTTTATAACCCCGCTTTCGATGTTACTCCCGCCGCTTTAATCACCGCTATCATCACGGAAAAAGGAGCGGTAACACCTGCTGAATTAATTTTTTTACAGGATTCCTAGAGGGTAAGCTTTTTCCCTACTGACACCATTTTTATTTGTTTATATCCATTGGCACAGTGGGGAAAAATTCCGCCTCAATCCCATTGGAGGTGACGGCCAAGGGCGAAAAATAGACAAAAACTACCTCTATCCATAAACTAAAGGACTAGAGTAATTTTGAGAAACTATCTAGTTATCAATAGAATAGTTTGAATTAATGATTGATTACTTAAATCAAGAAACCATAAATTATTTATTAGTTTTAGATTATTTTTTTGTTAATATAGGCTAAAAAATTAATGGCTCTTCTAGGTTCTGTGTGATAAGTTTAATTGACATAGGATCGATCGATCTTTGTGTCCTTTGTGTCTTTGTGGTTCGTTCCACCCCCTCGCTAGGAGAAATGTATCTTAGAATACATTTTACCCACCAAAGCTGGGAGAGCCAATTAATTAAACCAGAGCTTGGTTCTATTCTAGGAAAATCCAAGCAGCTCAAAGATGTATTCTTCTTAAAATTATCTTGGCTCTTCTCGACTTTGTGTAATAATTTTTGCCGATGAAATTCTGAAATGTTTACTGGGAAAGACTTTTAGGGCTATTTTTGTGAATAAATAAACTATCATTATAGGACTCGTTTCCACACAGAAACCAGAAAAGCCAAATCCTTGCATAATCGAGATTTGTATGATATTATGAATAAATAATTAAAACAGAAAATTCTGGTTAATTTGGGTAGATTTGAGTATATTTTAGGGGAGGCTAAGTATATTTGCCATCTCTGCTTTTAGTAAGTATCAATAAAATCAACCGGAAAAAGGGGATTGCCGAATGAAGAATAAGAAAGCGGAATTCAGAGAAGGAGGAAGGGAGTGAAGTCAATGTTAAGGAGCGGCTCTAATAATCGAAAAGCCAAAATTATCAAATCATCACTTACTTCGGCGAAACTGGTCAAAAAATATGGATAAAGTCCGGGTTATCGTTGTAGAAGATCACGATTTAACCCGCATGGGCTTAGTGGTGGCTCTCCAGCATCGGGAAGGTATTCAAGTGGTAGGGGAAGCGATCAGTGGATTACAGGGACTGAAACTGCTAGAGGAGACTAAACCCGATGTAGCGATCATCGATATAGGTTTGCCTATGATCGATGGGATCGAGTTAGTGCGACGCTTCCAACAAAATCGGGGCGAAGACCCCCTGGCCACGAAAATCCTCATGCTAACCATGCACAAAACCCAAGAACAGGTTTTAGCGGCTTTTAGTGCTGGGGCTGATTCCTACTGTATGAAGGATATTAGCATTGATAAGTTAATCGAGGCGATTGATTCCACCCACGAAGGCAATCATTGGCTTGACCCTGCGATCGCCAATATTGTTCTGCAACAAGTGCGCCAAAATGTTCCCGTCGGTGCGGCTGCCGGGACCAAAACAGTGATAATTCAAGGCGTTGACCGAGAATATCACCAATTGCTGGAAAATGCCCCCCTAACGGCACGAGAGCGAGAAATTCTCGATCTGATTGTCGCGGGTTGTAGTAATGCCGAGATTGCCAAGCGACTCTATATCACCATCGGCACGGTGAAAACCCATGTCCGCAATGTCTTAAATAAACTCTCTGTGGATGATCGGACTCAAGCGGCAGTGCTGGCCCTGCGATCGGGATTAGTGGATTAAAAAAACCGGCATCCTACCCGGGTAGGATGCCTAGGGCTGTTTCATTTAAATTAAGTATAGCTGATTTTGAGTCAATAAATTTGACCGAAGATTCTCAAGTTTATCTTGTTCTAACCAAAAGAGTTAGTCACAATAACTAATCTTTAATCCTCTGCCAAATTTATTATGAATA
>NZ_JAPZQJ010000523.1:0-5879 GCF_027530405.1 Microcystis sp. LE19-41.2A
AATGGAAATTTTTTCTTTCTTCCAGACATCGATAATTTTTTGGCGAAAATCTACGGAATAGGGTCTCATAGGAAGCTGGTAAGTTCTATTATTTGTCTATTTGCTTTCCATTGTACCTCATAGCTCCAAGAATTGCTATAAATTGAAGATAGATTTTGGGTTCGATCCCCCCTGCCCCCCCTTGATAAGGGGGGATCGGCACCCCCTTAATCCCTCCTGAATAAGAGGGCATCTGACAATTTTTAACACCTACCTACTTAGTCCTCAGCTATCGGCTTTTCGCGGATCGGCTATAATCAACAAGGCTGATCTAGCAGTTACCGATTGTGAACGATTAAAATCATGAATTGCTTAGAAAAAAAAATGGTGCAACTGTTAAGAGAACTCAGGGAAGATCACCATGTTTCGGGGGTAAAAGCGGAATTCGAGACGGAAGGAACCCGATTGACGGAAGCGATGCGGTTGAAAGAAATTAGTCTGAAAGCGGGGGTAGATTTTAATCTGAAAATCGCCGGTTGCGAAGCGATCAGAGATATCTTTGATGGGGTTAATTTAGGAGTCGATCGCTTGATTGCTCCCATGGTAGAAACAGCCTACGCTTTACAAAAATATCTGCGGGCAGCCAGGAGGGTTTTAGCTGACCAAGGGGTGGAAGATGTGGAGCTATTAGTTAATATCGAAACGATTACAGCCTGTGAGAATTTTCAGGAAATGTTGGCGATTCCAGAGATAAAATCTCTCCATGGTATCGTCATCGGACGGATGGATTTAGCCTGTTCTTTGGGATTAACCCGTCAGGATGTGAATAGCGAGCAAGTTTTGGCTCTGGCTTTACCTTTGGCAAAAAAAGCTAAGGCTGCCGGTTTGACTGTTGCCATTGGGGGTGGGGTGTCACTGCATTCTTTACCGTTTTTCAAAATGTTCTGCCAAGGACATTTTGACCGCTTCGAGACGCGCAAAGTTATCTTTGATTGTCCCCAAGCTTTGGATAATTTCAGTTTAGCTTTGCCAAAGGCGATCGAGTTTGAATTACTCTGGCTAGAGAATAAAAAAAATTATTATGGTGCTATTGTTCGTGAAGATGACCGGCGTTTAGAAATCCTCCATAATTTACTTTTTGGTTAAAGATACTGGTTTCTTGATTGATCGTGCAAAACCTAGACATATCCAATCAATCTGACAAATAAAAGGTAGGACTGGCTGAATAAATCTAAAAACCTTGTTGGATCAGATTTTTAGGCTTTTCTGAAATCCAAAAGTGCCAGGGATTGGAGTGAGCGCGGGGAAAATTCCTGGACTTTTTCCCTGAAAATTAGGTAATTGACCACCTGAAAATGGGTAAAACCCTACACCCCACACCCTACACCCCACACCCTGCCCCCAAGAAAAACTTTTTCAGCAAGCCCTATATAGGAGTGATCAATCTTTGTGTCCTCTGTGTCTCTGTGGTTCCTTCCACACCCCACACCCCGCCCCCACCAACAAACTTTTTGCCGCAAACCCTAGATAGTTAACAGTTTCCCACCCCCAGTAGCTAATCTGGAGACTTTTCTCGCAGCATATCTGGTACATTTTGTCAAAAAAACTTTTTCGTTTTAACATAAGTACACATATTTTTGGCAAAAGATCTTTTTCGTCAAAGGAGCAATTGGCAAGTTTTTACCGGGGACTAATTAGTAATCCTAGACGTGGTAAGGGTTTCAAGGCACAAGGACTAAAAATGCACAGAGTAAGCCAATTCTTAGATTTTAGCAGCGGGCTGTAACTATTGCAATCTCGTTGACAAATAGGAATTTTTCTCAATTATTTTTTAAGAAAAGTAAAGATGAAGGAATGTAAATTTAAATCTTCTCAAGTATATTGGGATTTTGATAAATTTTGCTTATGTAAATTAACCCTTAGCATTTAGCTTCTGAGAGCAGTTATCTTATTGGTGAAGTACAAAGTTGTTGTTTTGGCAAGTCTCCGAGCAAGGAGACGATGCCAAATCCAGTTAAGTAGGTAGTCGTTAAAAATTATCAGATGCCCCCCTTATTAAGGGGGGATTAAGGGGGGATCCCCCCGCCTATCGGCACCCCCCTTATCAAGGGGGGCAGGGGGGATCTGAGGCAAAATCTATCTTCAATTTAATTATAACTACTTACTTATAATTAATCTTTAGGAGAAACCCGATATTTTTCAGTGTAATTAGTCAATTTCCTTTTTATTATCAATCTAGCCAGGTCCTGACGGCTAATAGTTTTCTTTTTCCTCCGTCACCAGAGTAATACCTGTCCATTCTCCCTTCTCGTTATAAGAACGAATTAAGCGCTGTCTTTGAGTAGGAGAAAGTAACCAACCCACCTCTAAAACAAAAGGATGACCAGCAGTAATTTTCAGAGGTGTATTACAGGAGGCTCCATCGGGCAGCAGCAGTATTTGAATCGGTAGCGGACCATTTTCAAACAACAATCTTTGTCCCTCAATACGAGCGCTAGAAGTGATTTGATTATCACCAAAAGTCAAAGTTTGCGAGAGATAATTATCCCCCTGACGCTCGATCGATACATGGGTAGAATAGGCAGGAGAATTATAAAAATCGCGTCCCGTTGTCACCGCCTGTCCTCGCCATTGACCCAGTAATTGGTCCACCGTTAACATCGGTCTTTCTGGGGAGCTAGAATCGGCCAACTTTTCCCGAATTAAAGTCAAGCGATCGAACTCACAGCGCTCATTAAATAACTGTACGATTCTTAATCGTCTTTCTCCAGAGATTAACCCAAATTCTGCCCCGAATTGTGAGGAAAAACTACTAAAATATAGAGAACCTTGGCAAAAAGCTCCCGTCTGGCTAAATAGAATACCCTGATGGAGAGAACTATACTCTAAAATTAAATCTTCCGGCGCTCGATCGCTGTAGAGACGGCGGACCAATTGACGAATTGATCGATTATTATTAATGCCTTGCAAAGATACCAAAGTCGGGGTATCTTCGATCAAGTCGCCTTGGGGAGACAGACGGGTAAAAGAACCTTGCCATTGACCGAGATTTTTTAGTAAACATTCCCACTGGGAGAGCATAATAATTGAAGTAATTGGGGGAAATAGGACAAAATACATGGGAACAATTCGATTAATGCACGCCAAACTCCATCGAGTGCGCGTCAGCGAGGCTAACGTCGATTATGTCGGCAGTATCACTATCGATCGAGAATTGATTGAGCGGGTCGGCATTTTGCCGCTTGAAGAGGTGGATGTGGTCAATCTTAGCAATGGTAAGCGCTTTTCCACCTACGTTTTTCCGGGCCAAACTGGGGAAATTTGCCCCAACGGTGGTGCGGCGCTGCTCTGTCAACCCGGAGATATTTTGATTATCTATGCCTACGAACAACGTCCGAGGCAAGAAGTTCTCGAAAACGGTCATTTTGCCAAAGTTCTCGTCGCTGATGCTGAAAATCGCTGTCAGCAATTTTTTGAACAGAGCTTAATTCCCCGGGGTGATGGTCAGGGAGTGGAATTCTATAGCCAAGAATGCTGATTCTTGTCCTCAATTTGTTAACTTTCCCGTCATAATAAGAATAAGTAATGTAAATTTTCTTAGAATCAGCCCCCATGCGTGTAATTCTCATGACTGGTAAAGGAGGCGTGGGTAAAACCTCCGTCGCCGCCGCTACAGGACTCCGCTGCGCCGAACTTGGCTATAAAACGCTAGTTCTCAGCACCGATCCCGCTCACTCTCTCGCTGACAGTTTCGATCTCGAATTAGGTCACGATCCTCGTTTGGTACGTCCCCATCTTTGGGGGGCAGAATTAGACGCACTAATGGAATTGGAAGGCAACTGGGGCGCAGTAAAACGTTACATTACTCAGGTATTGCAAGCTAGGGGTTTAGATGGAGTGCAAGCGGAAGAATTAGCGATTTTACCCGGAATGGATGAGATTTTCGGCTTAGTTCGCATGAAACGCCATTACGATGAGGGTACTTATGATGTGTTGATTATCGATTCCGCACCTACGGGGACAGCTTTACGATTGCTGAGTTTGCCAGAAGTGGGCGGTTGGTACATGAGAAGATTTTACAAACCTTTACAGGGAATGTCGGTGGCATTGCGACCACTGGTGGAACCTTTTTTTCGACCGATCGCTGGTTTTTCCCTACCGGACAAGGAAGTTATGGATGCTCCCTACGAGTTTTATGAGCAGATTGAGGCCCTAGAAAAGGTTTTGACCGATAATACTCAAACCTCGGTCCGTTTGGTGACAAACCCCGAAAAAATGGTGATTAAGGAGTCTTTACGCGCCCATGCCTATCTAAGTCTCTATAATGTTTCCACCGATTTGATTATTGCTAATCGGATTATTCCCGACAAAGTAACCGATCCTTTCTTTGCTCGTTGGAAAGAAAATCAACAGGGTTATAAACAGGAAATTTACGATAATTTTCATCCTTTACCAGTTAAGGAAGTTCCTCTCTACTCCGAAGAAATGTGTGGTTTACCCGCTTTGGAAAGACTGAAAGAAACTCTTTTTGCTGGGGAAGATCCGACGAAGGTTTATTACCAAGAAAACACTATTCGGGTAGTTCAACAGGAAAATCATTACAGTCTGGAATTATATTTACCCGGCATACCCAAGGAACAAATACAGCTAAATAAAACTGGAGACGAGTTAAATATTCGCATCGGTAATCACCGTCGTAATTTAGTCTTACCCCAAGCTTTAGCAGCCCTGAAACCTTCCGGAGCAAAAATGGAAGATGATTACCTGAAAATCTCTTTTAGCAACGTGGTGAAAGTGTGATTTTCCTAGATTGGGTGGGGAAGTGGGGAGTGGGGAAGTGGGGAAGTGGGGAATTTCAACTAAAACCCTAAAACCCTAAAACCCCATCACCAGACAATTGACTTTTTCAACAAACCTTACCGATGATTTTCCCAGAAAAATCATCAGAGCCATCTTTTTTCTAACCATGCCAGGACACTTTCAACATCCGCCACTTTTTCTCCTTCAGGTACAGGTGGACGTTGTACCATGACCACGGTTATTCCCAACTCTCTAGCGGCGATAATTTTGGCGTAAGTGGCATCACCGCCGCTATTTTTACTCACGATCGCCCCAATCTTATATTCTTGTAAAAGAGAGCGCTCTGACTGCAAGGAAAAAGGCCCCCGTTCCAATAATAATTTTCCAACTGGCACGATGGCATCTGGTTCCGGAGGGTCAATCATCCGCATCAAAAACCAGATATTTTTTAGATGTGCATAACTTGCCAGTTCTTGCCGACCAATAGTGAGAAATATCCGCGGCGCTAACCCAGGTAAAATATTCGCCGCAGCTTGATTGTTTTCTACTTCAATCCAATTATCTCCAGATACTTTTTCCCAAGCTGGACGACTTAACATTAATCGAGGAATACCACAATCCGAGGCGGCTTGAGCGGCATTAAAGGAAATTTGCGCGGCAAAGGGATGGGTGGCATCAATTAAACAATCAATGCCTTCTTGCCGCAGATAATTGGCTAACCCAGTGGCACCACCAAACCCCCCCCGGCGAGAAGGAGTTGTGAGAGTAATCGGTTCTCTCGTGCGACCGGCAAAGGAAGCGATGGCATCTATACCCGGAATTGCCGCAATTTTAGCCGCTAATGCCGCCGCTTCCCCCGTTCCCCCTAAAATCAGCACTCTTTTATTTTTAGTCATCCAGCAATCGCCAAAAGGTTAACTAATTTTCCATCTTCCTATCTTGCCTTGCAAAGGAAAGATATTGGGTTCTTCGTTACTTGGTATGGTTCGATAGGGGGGCATAAATCGACTAAATCCTTATCTGGCAAGAGACTTAATTGATTAGTTCGCTCTAGAGCAAAAACAATTGACAAAAATCGCTAAATGCCTTTCTCTATAAGG
>NZ_JAPZQJ010000526.1:0-4392 GCF_027530405.1 Microcystis sp. LE19-41.2A
ATTTAAAATATCTCCTTCTTTTAATTGTTCGAGTATATTCTCGGCTAGTCTTTTCGTATAGGTTCGTTTCTTGGCGACAAAATCTAACTCTTCGCTAAAGGGTTTCTGACAATTATCGCCCTTAAATTGACGACGATTAACCTGTAGGTACACTGGTTGTCCTGAGATTGGTAAATCTTTGACTAAATGTCGATGATTTTGGTGGAGTTTATCGCTCTCTAACCCACAACGAGGACAGGTTGCTTTTTGATTTTTCGATTCGATTCGGCAAACTATACCGATATTTTCTAGGTGTAGATAGCCTTGAATACAGGTTCCTTTTAGGTTCAAAAATTTGTCAAGTATCATAAGTAAAATAATCTCGTTTTTGGCTATTATATCAAATCTTAACTCAATTGTCTATCTTTTGGTATTAACCTGTTTGCGCCTTAAGTACTTCCCTGTATGGATTTCAGCTACTTTTAGTTCTAGTCACTTTCAGCGAATTTGATTTTTAGTTAATTATTTGCATAACAAGTCCCGAAGAACCACTTTTGTCTCCCGAAGTACCGATCGATAGGATAATTGATCATCGGAACATCTGCTCTGAGAATATGTAGCTAATATCTAACTACCTCTTGCCTTTCCCTCTTCCATGAGTGCCTATCCTAACCAAGAAGTTAATTTTGTTTTATTACTTATGTCTCTCAATCGCCGTCAATTTATTGATCTTTTAGGTGCTACCCTTGGCACAGCCACTCTTGCCGGTTTTAACCCTGCCGCTTTTGCCGCTACCGGTCCCTATAGTCTCATTGCCCTACCCTATAGCTATGATGCCCTAGAACCTTATATTGATAAGGAAACGATGCAATTTCATCACGATAAACACCATGCAGCCTACGTTAATAATCTCAACCTGGCAGTGGCAAAATATCCAGAATTGCAGAAAAAAACAGTAGTAGAATTAATTAAAAATCTTGACTCTTTGCCCGCCGATATTCGCACCACTATCCGCAATAATGGCGGCGGTGATCTTAATCATACGATGTTTTGGCAGATTATGTCCCCCGATGGCGGTGGTGAAGCAAAAGGAGAAATAGGGGCGGCAATAATCGCTAAATTTGGCAGTTTCGAGGAATTTAAAAACGCTTTCAACCAAGCAGGTACTAAACTTTTTGGTAGTGGTTGGACATGGTTGGTTTTAAATAAGTCAGGACAACTAGAAATTATCAGCACTGCTAACCAAGATAGCCCCCTAAGGAAGGGATTACAGCCAATTATGGGCAATGATGTCTGGGAACACGCCTATTACTTAAAATACCGTAATCAACGGGCTGAGTATTTAAAAGAGTGGTGGAATGTGGTTAACTGGGAGGAGGTAAATCGCCGCTATGTTCAGGCAAAAGCTTAACGATGACAACTTTTACGGTTACAGTTCCCGCTACCACTGCTAATATTGGGCCCGGCTTCGATTGTCTCGGAGCGGCCTTAACCCTATATAATCAGTTTACTTTTACCCAGCTGCCAGCAACAACAGCTAACCCTGTCAGCATTATTGTCAAGGGAACTGAATCAGCTAAAGTTAGCCAAGGTGCTGATAATTTAATCTACACCTCTTTTTTGCAAGTTTATCAAAAAATAGGACAGAATCCGCCCCCTATCGTCATCGAGATCGGTTTAGGGGTTCCTCTGGCTAGAGGTTTAGGTAGTTCTGCCACTGCTATTATCGGCGGGTTAGTGGCTGCTAATCAATGCGCCGGAAATCCTTTATCTATGGGGGAAATCGCCGCATTAGCGATCGCATTGGAGGGCCATCCGGATAATGTGGTGCCGGCTTTGCGGGGCAACTGTCAGCTATCGGCAGGAGATAGCACAAATTGGGCTATTTGTCAAGTATTTTGGCAAAAAAATCTCATTCCCGTCCTAGCGATTCCCGATTTTGAACTGGCTACGGAAAAAGCTAGGGCGGTTTTACCGGAAAAAATTAGCCGTCAGGAGGCAATTTTCAATATTTCCCGCTTGGGTTTATTATTGCGGGGATTGGAGACGGGTAACGGCGATTGGCTGAGAATTGCCCTAGAGGATAAACTGCATCAACCCTATCGCCAATCTTTGATCCCGGGTTACGAAAAGGTGAAAAAAGCCGCCATTAACGCGGGTGCTTACGGGATGGTAATTAGTGGCGCGGGTCCGAGCCTATTAGCTTTAACTAACCCCGACAATGCCCAAAAAACAGCCACAGAGATGAAAAATGCTTGGCAGCAAGTGGGGATTAACTCTGAGGTGAAAATTTTAGCTTTAGATACCCTAGGGGCGCGGGTAAACTGTTAAGAGTCCCTGGCAGATGGGTGTGGGGTGTAGGGTGTAGGGTGTAGGGTGTAGGGTGTGGGGTGTAGGGTGTAGGGTGTGGGGTGTGGGGTGTAGGGTGTGGGAAGAATAAATAAAAATAATCTCCTGAATCCTGACTCCTAACTCCTAACTCCTGACTCCTGACTCCTGACTCCTGACTCCTATCTCCTGTCTCCTGACTCCTAACCCCACCAACAAACTTTTTCAGCAAACCCTAATTATTAAGAAAATGACGCGAATTACCGTTATTGGTGCAGGGATTGGCGGACTAACGGCGGCGGCATTATTGGCGCGTCGAGGTTATCAAGTCACAGTATATGATCAGGCACTTGTCCCCGGAGGTTGTGCCTCGACTTTTTCCCGTCGGGGTTTTACCTTTGACGTGGGGGCAACTCAAGTGGCAGGATTAGAGGTAGGGGGCATTCATCAGCGCATTTTTGCCGAATTAGGGATAGATTTACCCGATTCTGTCCCCTGCGATCCCGCTTGTGCCGTTTTTCTGCCGGGGGAAACCACTGCGATTAACGTCTGGCGCGATCGGCAAAAGTGGCAAGAGGAAAGACAAAAACAATTTCCGGGCAGCGAACCTTTTTGGCAATTATTACAAAAACTCTTTCAAGCAAGTTGGCGTTTTCAAAGTCGCGATCCAGTTTTACCCCCACGCAACTGGTGGGATTTAGGGCAATTAATCGCCGCTTTGCGTGTAGATACTGCCATTACCTTTCCCTTTACTTTGATGACTGTGGGCGATGCTCTGCGATTATACGGCTTAGAGAGGGATAAACGCCTAAAAACCTTCCTTGATCTCCAGTTAAAGCTTTATTCCCAAGTTACTGCCGATGAAACCGCTTTACTTTATGCCGCCACCGCTTTAGCAGTTTCTCAGTCTCCCCAAGGTTTATCCCACCTTCAGGGTAGTATGCAGGTATTAAGCGATCGCCTAGTAGCAGCTTTGGAAAAATACGGCGGTAAATTGCAAATGCGCCACACAGTAGAAAAAATACTGACAGAAAAGGGAAAAGCCCGGGGAATTATCGTCAGAAATCAAAAAAATGGCCAAATATATCCAGAAATGGCCGATGAGATTGTGGCTAATATCCCGATCCAAAATTTACCACAATTAATCGATCGCGAAGCCATTCCCAGTCTTTATCACCGGAGAATTGAAAAACTTCCCCCCGCGTCCGGTGCTTTTGTGGTTTACTTAGGAGTCGATCGCGCTGCTATTCCCCCCGATTGTCCCCCCCATTTGCAATTCCTCTACGATTACCATGGCATAATCGGCGAAAATAACTCTTTGTTTGTTTCCGTGAGTAAAGAAGGGGATGGCCGCGCTCCAGTGGGAAAAGCGACGATTATTGCTTCTTCCTTCACCGATACCAGTCTTTGGTGGCGAAAAGGAGAAGATAATTATCAGCAATTAAAAGCAGCATACACCCAAGAGGCGATCGAGCGTCTCGGTAATTATTTCCATCTTAGTCCTGATCACATCGTTCATATCGAATCAGCTACACCTCGCACTTTTGAACGGTTTACGGGGCGAAATCAGGGCATTGTCGGCGGTATTGGTCAAAGATTGTCCACTTTTGGCCCTTTTGGAGTAGCGACGCGCACTCCGATCCCCCATCTTTGGTTAGTGGGAGATTCCACCCATCCGGGAGAAGGCACTGCCGGAGTCAGCTATTCGGCACTAACCGTAGTTAGACAGATTGAAAATAAATTATTAGCTTCTAGTTAAGTGGGTGGGTGGAATTAAATCCGACATTCCGCACATCTTCATATACCTTTATATATTTTTGCATTCCCCAAGATGTTTTGACGAAAAAGCTTCATTGTAGAAACTACTATTGAGAACATTTTCAATAATTGATTTTTTCTGAGAAAACAAATTACAATTCTTCACCTTGATGAAAATCGATCCTTGTATACTTTGCACGGCTACAACTTGCATTTTTTACTCAAGGACAATAATATAGTTTAAGAGTCATAATTAGAAGCAAAGCACTCATTAAAAACATGATTAACCTAGAATTCACGGAAGAAGAAAAGAACTCACTGTATTAT
>NZ_JAPZQJ010000250.1:0-4451 GCF_027530405.1 Microcystis sp. LE19-41.2A
GTTTTAGGGTTCTGTTTTGCTCTCACAGGTGCAAGATTTTGAGAGAATCGTCGTTCAAAACCTTGCGTCTTCATCGGCCCGCGTCCTGTAGGGGCGAAGCATTCGGACAATAACCTATCGGTGAAACCGTAGATTTTCTATCCGAATGCTTCGCCCGTACTTTTTCAGCAGACCCTACTTATTTTTCATCTTTTGGCTTTCTGTTGTTGATGCAGATTTCGATCGATCCCCATACCAGAACGTTTACCGCAGGTGCGATCGCATCGTGCGGTGCAACTACCGAGACTACATTACAAACAACTAAGGCGGAAACCTTAATGACGGCGATTTTGGTGATTTTCATACTACGTCTCCATGCGTAGACAAAAATCAGGTCTTTTCGCGATGGATAATTGTAGTCATTTCTGCCACACCTTTGACTAATATAACACATCAGATCGCAATCTGTCCAAAAGAATTAGACTTTTGGCTTCAAATAAACAAGTCGGTTAGTCCAATCCTGCTTTCCTTGCAGTTCCCACAAGGCTAAAAGCGAACGGATCAAAAGACCGAAATTGCTAGGGGGAATAGACTCATAATCGATAAAAATAACGCCGCTATGACTTTTCCAAGCTTCTCCCCATTCCCACAAAAGCGGGGGAATACTGTTCTGGTCGTAGGTTACTAGAGTTAATCGGGCTTCAGCCGCCGCTTTTAAGACGATTTCATCCGAATAGCCCAAATATCTACCTTTTTGCCAAGTTATTAGGGGAAAAATCGAGATTTCTGGACGTTTATAACTAATTTGTTCGGCAACCGTCGGAGAAATATGTTCATCCAATAAAAAAGATAGCATTTTAGCTATTCCCCGCTCAAATCAGCAGAAACCGTCATTGTTTCCAATTGCGGTAAGAGCCGCTTTATCGTCGTTTCATTCATCGCTTGAGCATCGGAAATCGCAGTTTGGACTTCGGACCGATAGGCTTCGGCATAGAGCAGGGCAGAGCGTACCCATTCCAGGGGTCGATGAAAATGTGCCGCCGTTTTTTCTTCATCTAGTCCGTAGCTTTGAGCGATTTGAATTACTTCCCACAGAGCCAAACTGGAGTTTTTTAGGTAGGGCTGCCGCCCCAAAGGAGAATGGCGAAATTCAATATAGGGGAACTCGCTTTCTCGGAGGGATTCCTCGATTAAAATCGCACCGGTTTCGCTAGGGGTTTTTCCTAATCGGCGGGCTAACCGTTTCAGTCTTTCTGCTGTGTGGTCGGGCAGTCTGGTGCTAACAACTTGGGACATCAATTTTTTTAACTTTTAATTACACTGTTTACAGTGTAACTCAACTCATCCTGCCAATGCCATTAAAGAATTGACCGTTCACCGAAAAATTAGGACTAATACTAAATCCGTTGAGTACAGGCTAGTTATGAGGAGAGGCAAAAGGCAAAAGGGGGAATAAATAATCAGTTTTTAATAACCAGATTTAGTACAAGGTAGTGGCGCGGAGAAAAACCTTTTCTTTGAGTATTACCATAAGATAAATTTATATTGTTGTGACAATCTATAAGCATCTGAGGGGGTAAGACAATCGCTAAAATCCTTATTCTCTCGTTGACCCCCTCGGATGCCCTTGTACTTCTTTTGTCTATTGCCTATCCTGATATGTAGCCTATACTTAACGGATTTAGTATGACCAACTGGTTGAGAGGTTAAACCATCTCAAAAGCTGAGAGCAAACATCTTGATCTGTATTTTCTCAACCAGTCAAATCAAGCAAAAATCCTAATAATAATTACCGACTTTGCGATGGTGAACAGCCGTTAAACTATCAGGTTTAGAAACGCGACCATCGGTGACTTTATTGTAAACAATCCAGTGGTCAGCACATTCCATGCGACTAGCGACCTCACATTCTAAATAAGCGAGAGCATCGGCTAAAATTGGGGAACCATTATTAGCGGTGCGAGTATTGACTCCTGCAAAACGATCTTCCCCAGGTCCGAAACGTTTTAAAAAGTGTTTCATCAGGGTTTGATAATTGCCTTCTTCCAGAATATTTAAAATGAATTGATCCCCCACTTGCATTAAAGACTCGATCGCCCGATCTTTGGCCACAGCAACGGTAAAACCGGGGGGATCAAAACTTGCTTGCGTCACCCAAGAAGCGACCATTGCACCGCTTCTGTCTCCTTTCTTGGTGGTAATAATATATAAGCCACCACTAATCCGTCCGATGGCTTTATCGAGGTCAGTATCGAGGGATTTTCTTTGTTTAACTTTTACCTCTTGGGTTAATAGTTGTCCCATGTCTGTACCCGCTTCTTCACAGCGTTGATAGAGACTCTCGTTAGGAGTTTCTGTGCTACGAATGGGATCAAAAGCTTTGGTTAAACCAACTTCACGAAACTTATTAAATAGAGGTAAAATTGATTCATCATCACCCCCTTGAGATTCAAACATTCCGAGGTATTGTTTGGGGTTAACCGAGGCGAGAATTGTGCCTAGATTACCCGTAATTTCTTGGGCATGAATACCAGAAACGGGGGGAGTACCGATGACGATTCCCACCGCAGAAGAAGCTAATTCTTTTACCTCCTGGGGATCGGCGGATTTCAGGTCTAAAGTTTCTACAGCCAAACCAGTTTTAGTAATACCTTTGGCAATCGATTGACAGAGGCGATCGCTATAACCATAGTCGGCAATGTAGAAAACAGCGACGGTTTTTTCTGCCTTAGTTTGTGCTTGACTCCAATCACGATAACGGGTCAATAATTCAGTAACATTATGTTTTAATACTGGTCCATGACCATTAGCCACGAGATTAATATTACCTAGGGGTTCCATCCGTTTCATCGCCGCTAGTACCGAGCGAGCATTAGGAGCCATTAAACATTCATAATAGAAGCGATAATCTGGTTCAATAGCACTTAATTGCTCATCGTAAATATCATCGGAACAGTAGTGCATTCCAAAAGCATCACAGGTAAATAAAATTCCCGAACCGTGATCGTAGGTAAAGATAGTATCGGGCCAGTGTAAATTAGGAGCGTTAACAAATTCGAGAATGTGACCATTGCCTAGGTCTAACTGATCGCCATTTTTGACCAGTTGACGTTGAAAGGGATGATGAACTAAATTCTCTAAAAACTGAATTGCTACCTTCGACCCAACGACGGTAATATTGGGAGCGAGTTGTAGCAGATCTTTGACTAAACCACTGTGATCAGGTTCAGTATGACTGATAATTAAATAATCGATTTCTTGGGGGTTAATTAATCCGTTGAGACTATCAAAATATAGTTGACGGAATTTTTCGTGAGAGGTATCCACAAGGGCGATTTTTTCCCCACGAATCAGATAGGAGTTATAAGTCGTACCGTTTTGTAATCCGAATTCAATATCGAAGCGATCGCGATCCCAATCGAGGGAACGAATAGCGGTGGTGTCTGCGGTGAGATTGGCCACCTGCACGGTAAGACGTTTTGTTTTGACTGGTGTAGCAACCATCGAACCCCTCCTTATTGTTAAGTTTTTTATACTTTGTCTCTATTGTGCCACGAGGAAATAAGATATGGGGATTTATTTTCCCATAATTACTGATAAGTAGGGAGGCACAATTATTTGTAGGATGGGTTAGCGGTAGCGCAACATGATCTGGCGTTGGGTTGAAGCATGAAACCCAACCTACGTTCTGATAACAGTTATCTTAATGCTCAGGTGGGAGTCGATCGTCGATAGCGAATTAGCTTATACTTCATCTTTATGAGAAACGCTCTCTAGGGATCTGTGTGGGGAAATGGCTGTTATACACTCGAGTCAAGTTAAATTGGACAACTAGCGATCGCTTTTCGGCGGAAACAGGGAATTAGACAAGAAATGCTAATAAGCTAAGACGCATTTAAACCGCTTATTCTTAGATTAGCAGCCAGATTCAGACAAGAAAGGCTCATGTGCCTTGCCTACACTCTATTACTTGTCTTAGATGTCTGTATAATTTGCTATATTTTTAGATGAGCTTATCATGATTTCCCGATCCAATCCACCCAGTAAAGTTACTTTAGAATTTGGGTTACAAGTTGAGGGTAAAACGGTGATTCCTTTGCTGACAAAAGATTCAGCACAAGCTAATATTAAAGTTGCTATTGAATGGCAATTTAACCAAGATAAGGGAGGTTAGTATGCAAGTTCAAATCGAAAAACGCTATTACACACCTGAAGAATACTGTCAGCTAGAAGAAACAGCAGAATACAAAAATGAATATCTAGATGGAGATATTATTCCTATGACGGGAGCAACAATCAATCATAATCTGATTGCTGGTAATTTTTATAAAAATTTTCCGACTAAGATTAACAATCAAGATTATTGGGCTTTTATGAGTGATGTACGGTTATGGATGCCAAGATATCGCTTTTATACTTATCCTGATGTCATGGTGATTAAAGACAAACCATTATATGAAGGAAAAGGCACA
>NZ_JAPZQJ010000216.1:0-3166 GCF_027530405.1 Microcystis sp. LE19-41.2A
ATTTTCAAACTAATTAAAGAAAACAAAGCCTGGTTAGGAATAAATCTTGGTAGAGGTATTTCTGGTTTCATTGTTCCCGAACAATATGAACTTTATGGAACAGAAGCTCGTATTGACAATTCTGGAAATAGAATAGTTTCTCCAAATAATTGTTTATGGTTAACCAACTTAGACACATCAAAACGACAGGAAGATATGGCTCTCACAAAAAGATATTTTGGCAATGAAGCTGAATATCCAAAATATGACAATTATGATGGAATTAATGTCAATAAAACTCAAGACATTCCCCTAGACTTCAAGGGGGTTATGGGTGTACCAATAACATTTTTACATAAATTCAATCCCGACCAATTTGAAATAATTAAATTCAGGAAAGGGAATGATGATAAAGATTTATCAGTAAATGGGAAATGTCCTTATTTTAGAATACTAATCAAGAATAAACGAATACAAACTGAATATATTGATTTAACTGACAAAGAAAAACAATGTATAACTCAGTCCTAGGGTGCGTTCCCTAATGCAAGTCCTGCTACTCCAGCGATCGATTTTTGGGAACGCACCATGCACATTGATGGCAGCTGTCAGTGCGATGCCGAAGAACGTAGTGCGATCGCCGTAATCTTCTTGATTAAACTTTAAAACTGCCATTGCTTGGGATAGGAACGTCACTGGCGATCGCTTTTTGGGGATGAGGAGTGCGATTGCTGATCTTGTCGTTTAGGTCGAGGTAACAAAACCCAACAAGCTTTGTTATAATATTTTTGTCATAAAGCAAGACTTATAAAAATAGATTTATGCCAGAAATTACTCGATTTTATGGAATTATCATTAAAATCTTTTTTGCCGATCATCCACCTCCCCATTTTCATGCGATTTATGGAGAATATAACGCCCTATTTAATCTGGAAACCTTAGAAATCATTGAAGGAGACTTACCTAATAGAGCCACAAAAATGGTTGTAGAATGGGCAACAATCTATCAATCAGAATTATTGAAAATGTGGAACACTCAAGAATTTAATAAATTACCACCTTTGAAATAAAACAATGCTTTATCCCAAAATAACATCAGCCGAAATCATTGAAAATTATACTCTATTGGTGCATTTTTCTAATCATCAAGCTAGAAAATATAACTGTGAAAATCTACTAGAAAAAACGATGTTTTCTTCCCTTAAAAACTATGCTTTCTTTAAAAACTTTCAACTTGATCCATCAGGTAGCGGAATCGTTTGGAATGATGAAGTTGATATAAGCGAGTATGAAATTTGGATCAATGGAATTGAACTATGATTGCCGATCTTGTAGTGCGATCGCTGTCATCTTGTTGATTAAACTTTAAAATTGTCATTGCTTGGGATGGGAACGCCAAGGGCGATCGCTTTTTGGGGATAAGGAGAGGCGATCGCTATCGCCGTAGGGTGCGTTCCCTAATGCAAGTCCTACTGCTCCAGCGATCGCTTTTGGGGAACGCACCATGCACATTGATGGCAGCTGTCAGTGGGATGCCGAAGAACGTAGTGCGATCGCTGTCATCTTGTTGATTAAACTTTAAAACTGCCATTGCTTGGGATAGGATCGCCAAGGGCGATCGCTTTTTGGGAATGAAGAGGGGCGATCTCTCTTTGTGAGTTGGAAAGTTGTCATCGATCCGCGATCGCGGATGTCATTATTGCCCAAGCAGAGTAAAATAAAAGTCTGTATTGAAAAAGGGGAAAGTAACAATGCCGCCAACAATGCAATTTAGTCAAATCTTAGAAATGATTGACTATCTCTCTTTTGATGAACAAGATGACTTGATCAATATTGTTAAACATCGGCAAATCGAAAAAAGACGAGAACAAATTGCTCAAAATATTTCTCAAGCTCGACAAGACTATCAAAATGGTAATGTTTTTCGAGGAGATGTTGATTCCATTATTGCCGAACTAAACAATGATTAACTTGGTTTTTAGCCAATCATTTAAACGCGCTTTCAAAACAAGGATTAAACGACAACCCGACTTAAAATCAAAAATAGAAGCCAAATTGAGACTACTCGCTGACGATCTCTATAATCCAATATTACGCAGCCATAAACTAAAGGGGAAATTGTCAGGTGCTTGGGCTTTTTCTGTTGAATATGATTGTCGAATTATTTTCAATTTTGAATCAAACCCTGAAACCCAAGAAGAAGAGATCAACCTAATTGATATTGGAACTCACGATGAGGTTTATTGAATATGATTTTTTATTATGTTAGCAAGGTTTCGGAGTTGGTGATCGCTTTTTGATGATGGGAAAGGGCGATCATGTATAATCCAAAATATTATGAACTAGATACAAAATCTCGATAAAATGGAGATAGAATGGGACAATAATAAAGCTGCTGCCAACTTGATCAAGCATAAAATTGATTTTGAAGATGCAAAAAACATTTTTCTAGATCCCAACTGTCTGGAAAGAGAAGATAAACGTGATTATAATGAAACTAGAATTCAAGTAATCGGTATAGTTAATCAAGTAGTTTTATTGGTCGTCTATACCAAAAGAAACGGCAGATACCGCATTATTTCAGCAAGGAGAGCCAATAAAAATGAACGACGACAATATTACCAGAGTCAGACTTGATCCCGAAAATGTTAGTCATGGTAAGACAGATTGGGAAAAAGTTGAAGCAATGACTGAGGAAGAAATTGACAAAGCAGCCGAAGCAGATTCGGACTGTCTCCCCCTATCTCAACAAGAATTAAATGAGTTTCGCCGTACATCAATCACAGATGCCGATCTTGTAGTGCGATCGCTGTCATCTTGTTGATTAAACTTTAAAATTGTCACTGCTTGGGATAGGAACGCCAAGTGCGATCGCTTTTTGGGGATGAGGAGTGCGATGCCGAAGGCACTGCGTAGCAGATCGCTGCTCTTGTAGAAACCCAACATTACTTTTTCCCAAATTACCACCCAATATCTGAGTTATAATCAATAATATCCATTCTACACCTTAATCAAATAATTTAACTTATGTCTGCTACAATTCGTCAAGAACTTCACCAACAGATTGACCGATTACCTGATGACATTGTTGAAAAAATTGCCAACTTTACCCGATTAATTTCCCCTGAGCCAAACAACATTTCAGAATATACTAATTGGCAAGATGAAGACTGGCAAAAATTTTCAT
>NZ_JAPZQJ010000442.1:0-14496 GCF_027530405.1 Microcystis sp. LE19-41.2A
TGGAGGGATCGGGGGTAAAATTCAGGTACTTTTTCCCTGAAAATTAGGTAACTGACTACCTCAAAATCGGTAAAACCCTACACCCCACACCCCACACCCCACACCCTGCCCCCACCAACAAACTTTTTCAGCAGACCCTACCTAAAAATGATCGGTAAAGATGGAGTGAACAGGATTTTAGCTGGTAAATTTTCATCGAAGAAAAAACCATTCATGCAATTTTTCTGACTTCATAGTGATTCGCCATCAATCTTGCTGCAAATTGCATACAGGCATAAATATCTTCTCGATTCAGAGAAGGATATTCTTCAAGGACTTCTTCAATAGAATCCCCTGCTCCCAAAAATTCCATAACTGTTTGCACAGGAATTCGGGTTCCAGCTATAACAGGTCTTCCATTACAAATATCTGGATGGATATGGATACGACTTTCCATTAAGGTTTTGTTACCTCTTTGATGATTTAAAGTAAGCTTATTATACCCTTTCATAGTAACAGATAAGGATGTTGGGTTTCCTTAAAATTGATCGCTGCAGCGGTAGGACCCGCATCAGGGAACGCACCCTACCAGAGCAGCGATCATACTATTCCCAAGTTAGAGTTATACCTTCTAGTTTACATACTCTCTGAATAGTTTCTAGTTTACTCTCAGTCAATTTCCCAAATAGGTGAACTCTCATTTTATGCTTGGGATAATACTGTCCATAACTCTTTATTTGCCCGATCGCTGATTTCCAGCCTTTTGTATTTTTAACTTCAATTATTTCTGTATTAGTTAAGACATCTATTCTACCTACCTTATCAATGTAAACCTCGGTTTTTCCTCCTAATTCCCCAGCCAGTTTGTCCCGATACCAAGCCTCTGTCCCCTTTACAGGAGTATTTATCTCCGGCTCAATAACTATGCCATTAAGCTGATTAATAAAGTCCCGAATTGCTCCTCTTACTAATTTTTGAGCAGCATTGGGGGACTGTCTTTTCCGTTTAGCCATTACTTACTCAGTGAATAATTTAGAGATCCCATACCCAGCTAAACCAATTACTGCTCCTACTGCCGCTACGGGAGCCATTGTAACTGCAACTGCCGTCCCCCCTACTGCTAATCCCATACCTCCAACTAATGCTGATATACCGGCTCCAGCACCCGCACCAATTGCCGCTGCTCCAATTGCCGTTGCGTCTTGTTCTTCTATTGCTTTTTTGGTTCCGTAAACTGCCGTGCCGACCACTGCTCCTGCCGCTGCTACTGGAGCCATGCCGACGCCTAGAGCAGTTCCTCCTACAGCAAGTCCCATACCCCCAACTACTGCCGATGCACTAGCTCCAATCGCTGTACCCACTCCCACTGAAATCATTGCCTCTTGAACTTCTTCTGGCTTATTTTTCTCCGTCATTATTTTTTGCCTCATTAGCTTTGGGTAATTATGAAACTCTAGCATAAGACAGACAAGCCGTGAACCACAACAAGCCAGGCGTTAAGGCGCATAAGTGCCAGTCGGGTGCATACAGTTATTAGCTGGCTTCTGGTATTACCAGCCACTGATTGTCTGAGATTTCCAAGGTTTTGAAACAACAGCGAAACGCTTTGCCTATCGGGCTGCAGGCATACACTCCGATTTGGCAATCGTCGGCTATCTTGTGTAAGTGTGTGATCCGCATTTGCAGCCAAGCCTGCCCATCATAAGAATTCTCTAGCAGAAAATCGCTCCCCCGTTTACTGATGCGATACCACATTTCGCGGTATCGTGAAGAAATGTCTTGCGTTGCCCAATCAGAATATCCCAAATTGGTCACCACAGAACCAAGCCGACTAGCTTGTTCGCTTTCATATTCCGTGGAAACTTTTATCCAATTCCGACTGTCAATCCGCACCATTAGGCCACATTGATCATATTTTTCCCGAGGCTGAAATTCTACTTGGGTCATTAGGGAAAAATCGCCAACTTGTCGCATCAATAAGCAATGCCCATCGTCTCTTTGAAAACCATAGTGCGTGTTTTGCCAAAAATCAGTTTTTTCATCTGTAGAAATTTCCAAGCCATTACCCAAACGATAATGCGTCGGCTCGTTGAGCCAGTAAAAATCATCTGACAATGCTGGCTGTAAAAAATTTTCACTAAGTCGCATAATATCGCTCCTAATCAGATACATCGTGATATTACGAGGCCAGCTAACCATTGATTATACAGAAACTTTCCGAATAACCAAAGTAGGAATATATGGAAACTTTTGGCATATCACCCCGTTCTGTAGATTCCTGACAATCAGCCGAAATAACATCAGCTTTCCCCCAAGGTTTTAGCACCAATTGTTCAATCTGACTGCACTTCGTAACAAAAATTTACAACTCGATCATAAGCGATCGCACTCCCGTCCTTCGCTGTGCCTAGACGTTTTTAGATTATTATCATTTGCTTAAATCAATGTTTAAGGAACGCACGCTACCAGATTGGTGTACTGTTACAGAGCATCCAAAACCAAAACTTTTAAATCTGGGACAGCAGCTAAACGGGCATCATTGGTCAAGAAAAACATAGCACCTTCTCCCATAGCAGTGGCAATCTGGATTGCGTCTGGAGTTCGCAAGTTTTGTCTTGCTCTTAACTGGGCGGCAACTTCGGCAATCTCAAGGGAAATAGGTACAGTAATTAGGGTTTGCTGAATAATGGTAAAACCCTTTTAAAATAAGGCTTTTGACCTGTTAAAATCCGATGTTCATGCTGCGAAAATCGGATTGGGACCATCAAAAACCTGGCATTATCCTTATTGTAGTACATCAGTTGGTACAAAAAAGAGAGGGCAACAAAGCCTGAAACTCCCGACGACCGGCTACTGACGACCGGCTACTGACTCCTAACCCCACCAACAAACTTTTTGCCGCAAACCCTAATTAAGTTTTCTTGATCAAGAAGAATATCACGATACTGGCAGGCAAGTTCTACATTACCTGAGCGTAATGGATGCACCAAAACTTCCGTCAGCGTCAACGTAGAGGTAACAACTTGAAACTCGCCTCGACTTAGCGCCCCAAAAAAGGCACGCACAAGCCCTAAATATGCCTGATTTTGCTCCATCAGGTAAATGAGTGGTGCGGTATCCAACCCCACAACTTGACCTTGTAGTTGCATCAGCCATTCCATGAGGCACGTTCCTGATTAACGTACTCTTGAGCATCAAGTCCATTCCAGATTTCTTTTCCTAGTCCTTCTAGTTCCATAATGCTATGCTTGGGCTTAACAAGCATAGGGCGACGTACCATTACAGCTAACTCTTTTAATAAGCGAAGTTGCTCGTCTGGGGTGAGATTCTCAACTTGCCGGCGAACATCTTGATAGGTAGTCATGCTCTTTACTCCCTGTTTCTTCTATTAATCATGTCATATTGCCCACAGATCACGGCTCCAAAAAGTAAGGTAAAATGCCCCCATATTTGTCTATATCCGACCGCACTCCCGTCCGTCCCTGTGCCTAGACGTTTTTAGCTTATTATCATTTACTTTAATCAATGACCATGGTGTGTTCCCCAAAATCGATCGCTGCAGCGGTAGGACTTACATTAGGGAACGCATCCTACTAGATCTGCACTACGTTTTTGGAGTAGTGCCATTCTTTTGCTTGCTCCTCACGAAGACTGCCTTATTTTTTCGCTGAATCTCGAATAAGTCAATAGCCTCGAACAGGCCACTCAACTTTGCATATCCGTAGTTGCGTGGGTCAAAAGATGTCTGATTTGCTATGTGTCCGCCAATCTCTGCCAAATTCGACCAACCATCATCGTCTAGAGTGCTAGAAACCGCGCCCCTCAATAAACTGATTAATTTGGTGTCTTGCTTCAACTCTTTACCAGTTTTCTTAACACTTGCAGAAACTTTGGAAGTCTCCTCAGAATTTACTGCTTGATCAATAGTTTCTAGGTATAAAAATGTTGAACACGCATAAACAAAAGGCAATGGTGTTTTCTTCTCGCCAAATCCATAGACTTTTAAGCCATTTGTCAAAATTCGCATCACTAAAGGAGTAAAGTCACAATCGCTCGACACGATTGCAAAAGCATCCAACTGTTGTGTATACAGCAAATCCATTGCATCAATAATCATTGCAGCATCAGTAGCATTTTTGCCCTTCGTATAGTCGAACTGTTGGACGGGGCGAATAGCGTATTCGTGCAAACACTCCTCCCAAGCTTTCAGCGCAGGACTTTTCCAGTTTCCGTAAGCCTTACGAATATTGGCAACTCCATACTTTGCAATTTCAGAGATGATCGCCTCAATTTTTGATGCAGGGGCGTTGTCTGCATCAATTAGCAGTGCAATTTTTGATTCTGATTGCAGCATATTGCTCCAGGTGTGCTGATCACTTTAATTTTTGAACTCGAACAGAGACTTTTCAAGTATGCCCCAACCTATAACCTAAGCCATCTAACTATTAATTATACAGAAACTTTCCGAATAACCAGAGTAAGGATATGGGGAAACTTTCGACATATCACCCCGTTTTGTAGATTCCTGACAATCAGCTGAGATACAAAGAACTTTTCAGCGACCATAGCACGAATTATAATTCTTCAGGTAACTGAGCAGACTAACTATAAAGTTGCGATGGCGGAGCAAATTCTTTCTCTACTCTTGTACTTAATTGTCATTCTAACGGCTTTTTGGTTTATTAGCCACCAAAAAACGCCCCGTAGTCATCCCGCCTATCATCTTGCCTGTTTACTAGAAGATGCTCCTGAAAGCTCTTTAAAGGGTCAATTTTGTCCCCTGGCTACTCCCTTGGCTACCCCGATCGCCTGTACTGTTCCGCAGGTGTGGCGCAGTGTATATAGGCAGTCTCTGGCAAAACCGGATGTTAACTATTGGCAATGGCGCGGTATGCCCGAAAATGAGCAGTTTTGTCGGGAATTAGGGGAATTATTGCGGTTAAATCCGGCTGGAGGTTACGCTAAGGAAATTCTGGAAAGTCTCGCCTTGGGTCAAGATCCTTTTTATCATCTTTACTGGGATCTAAAAGCGATCGCTAATAGTAACTTTAACACTATTGGCACTAATAAACTAGCTGAGGGCAGATTTGCCAGGCGAGATTTGCGAACTCATCAGCAGATGCGGAGGGATTTTCGTCAATGGCATTTACAAGCTTGTGAACAGTTGGGAAAAGAGCGGGTTAAAGCGGTTTATCGGCGGTGTTATGGGTCAGATTGGTCATTAATCGCCCAAATTCTCTATCCTTCGCCCCGTTCCTTGGCCGTGATGATTATAGAGTCCGCTAATCCCGTTTGGTGGCGAGTTTTGGGGATTACTCCTTTTACCACGACTAGCCGGATTGAGAACAATTATAAAACTCTCTTGTGTTATTGGCATCCCGATCGCAATTCCCATCCCAATGCGACAGAAATCACCGCCCATCTTAATCGCGCCTACGATTGTTATCAAAGTTTTCAGGAGATGAGTAGTCAAGATAATGCACCTTTGTGGACGAAAATCCGTCGCTGGATTCCTTAGACTTGACTCTAGTTTTTCCCTTGACTTTTTCCTTAACGAAAGAATGTTAGTCTAGGAACAATTTATGACCACGCTTGCACTCTCAGGGTAATGAATCTAGTGCTTTTAAACAATCGCTACCAAATTGTTAGTATCCTTGCTAGGGGGGGATTTGGGGAAACTTATATCGCTATCGATACGAATATGCCTTCTCAACGGCGCTGTGTGATTAAAAAATTGCAGCCGGCTATTCAAAGTGAGGGGATGCCAGAATGGTTAAAAGAACGTTTTCAGAAAGAAGCAAGCGTTTTAGAGGAATTGGGGGAACAAAATCGCCAAATACCCCGTTTATACGGTTATTTTGCCCAAGATAATCACTTCTATCTGGTGCAGGAGTGGATTGAAGGGGAGACACTAACCCAAAAACAGCAACGACAGGGAAATTTATCCTCCTCAGCAGTGCGGACGATTTTGGAGAATTTACTGCCTGTTCTTGATTTTATTCACAGTCGCCGCATTATTCACCGGGATGTGAAACCCGATAATATTATCTTAAGAAATAGTGATAATTTGCCCGTTTTAATCGATTTTGGGGTAATGAAAGAGGCAGTCGCCACCTTACTCGATCCTACGGGAAAAAGTGCCTATTCGATCGCCCTTGGCACCCCCGGTTATATGGCTTCGGAACAGGCTGCCGGGAGACCGGTCTTTTCTAGTGACCTTTACAGCCTAGGCTTAACGGCGATTTTTTTATTAACGGGAAAAACTCCCCAATATCTAGAAACTGACTCGCGCACGGGGGAAATTCTCTGGCGACAGGAGGCAGAAAATGTTAATCCTAATTTAGCTATGGTAATCGATCGAGCGATCCGTTTTCATCCCCGGGATCGGTTTGCTACTGCCAGGGAAATGTTGGCAGCTTTGGCAGAAATATCCCCCGATTTGTCCACCCAACCGACTATCGCGGTTTCTCCCCATAGTCCCCGATTAAAGTCCTCTACACCCCCAAAACCAACCGTCTCCCCCACTGTGGTTATTCAACCCAATTCTGGGGAAAAAAAGAATCCTTGGCTGTGGATTTTGCTGATTTTTGCGGTGACAATTGGGGCTTTTGCCCTAGGATATCGGGGATTTATGGCTCTTTTACCCAAAAATGAGGAAATTGAACCATTACCAACCCCTGAACCTTCTCCTAGTCCTGAAATCATTCCTCCTCCCTCCCAAGATTTTCCCCCTATCCGACGACCTTCTCGTCAACGGACTCCCATTTATTCCCCGACTCCTACTCCCTCCCCGACTCCTACCCCAGAGGTGATTCCTAGTCCAGAAGTGACTCCAGAATTAACTCCTAGTCCCACCCCAGAAGAAGTAATTCCTATTCCTGTTCCTCTTCCTGAAACAGATCCAAGTCCTCAAGTTTCTCCCCTTCCTTCCCCTTCTCCTTCCCCTTCCCCTGTTCCAGAGGTGATTAATCCCCCGGTTAATGAGGATAAAATTGAACCGATCGCTCCTCCTGTTTTATCACCTTCTCCTCTTCCCACGGTGGAAAATAGTAATTAATCTAAAAATACGGGTTTTTCTTTAAGCTCTAGCACGAAAAATTTGATTAGCAGTGAGGTTTAACTCTGGAAAAATCCCTGAAATAAGACGTTGATCCTGTTTAAATAAATTACCTTGATATTCTCCATCTATTAATTGATAGATAGAAATGGTGGGTTCTTTGGGGCTGCCGATATATCGGGCCGAACCTTTGGCTAAATAATCGATAATCCAATATTCGGCAATTCCTAATTGTTCGTAGTCGTCGAATTTTTTCAGATAATCATCTCGCCAATTGGAACTGACAATTTCAATAATTAATTTAGCTGATGTTGCCAGAGAAATTGAGGAAGCGGTTTCCCAATAGGGATCGTTAACTAGATTTTCTCTGTCTAAGACAATAATATCGGGTAGATAACCTGTATGGGGTCGAAGGGGTTTTACTGCCGCAGTATTAGGGATAAAATAGGGCAATTGCTGCCGATTTATCTCTAAGAATAGGGTTCCAGAAACAAATCCGCCAATTTCTTCGTGTTTTCCGATCGGTCGCATCATGGGCAATAATTTTCCTGCGATTAATTCGTATTGTTGTCCATCATCGGGATATTGATTGATATAGTCATCAAAAGTCAACAATTGGGGGATGGTTTGGGTTGTGGTCATGGCAGTTAGGGGAATAAGAGAGATGATTTTTCTAGATTCTAACTCGATTAACGACGTTGCCACCAAGTCAATCCAGCTAGGGTAAATCCTACTAAAGGCATCACTACCATCGCTATCCAAAAAATAGCGTTAGCTTGCAGGGGATTTAAATTGATTCTTCTATTTTCTGGTTCCTTGGCCCGGATAGATAAGGTGGCTGTTTCACCACTGGCTAACCACTGCACAGAATTTAAAAATATATCTCCGTTTAACTGTTGTTCAAACAGTCCATCGCTGGCAAAGCTGGCATTACCAATCACGATTAATTTACCTTTTTTTCCCGTCAGGGCAACTCCTAGATCAAAGGGGCCGGCTAAATCTTTTTCAGGGTTAAACTGGAGATTCTGATCATTTAAATCACTCTCAGCCCACATTTTATCATTAGTAATCATTAAAGATACGGCTTCAATTCCTTCGATGGGAACGGTAGCGATAGGACGAGCAAAGGGAAAGATAGAAATACCGTTGGCAAAATCGCGAGTAATCGGATGATTGCCGTAATTGGTAATAATGGGACTAGCCGGACCTAAACCGATAATTTCCCCGGCACCGGAAGCATCAATAATAATCCGATTATCCAGTTTCACACCCCAAGGGGTTAATAAGGGTTCTAATCCGGTTTCGGTTTGGGGGTCAATCATTAATAAAATTTTGCCCCCTTGCTCAAGATAGTTTTTTAAAGCGGTGACTTCCTGGGGAAATATTTTTCTTTTGGGACTGGCAATAATAATGACATCGGCATTATTGGGAATGGTGGAACGTTCCACTAGATTAAGTGGTTCTACTTGATAACCTTTTGCTTCTAAACTATTGACTGCTTGTCCTAAACCCCCTTGAGGTTCTTTGATGGCATTTTCTCCATGACCTTGCAGAAAGTAAGCGGTTAAAGTGCGATCGGTTTTAGCGGTTTCGATGGCGTTACTCAGTTTCGCTTCGGTGAGACTTTCCTCTTCACTAATAGTTTTTAGAGGTTGTTTTTTGTCACCATACTGTAGATAGACTCTAGACAGATTATCATCAGCTAGTTTTTTAAATTCTTGGACAATATTGGGTTTTTTCTCGGGATTAACTATCTCGTACTGAAATTGGGGGTTTTTGCGTTGATAATTGGCTAAAAGTTCCTCTTCGTTGCCACTGATTCCCCGGGTTGAAAAAATCCAGACTTTGACGGGTTTTGACAGATTGGTTAATAGTCTTTCGGTTTGGGGGGATAAACTAAAGATTTGGTTTTCGGTTAAATCAACTCGATAGGGATAACGGAGGGCGAGAAAGTTAATTAAACCAATAACGCTGAGGACAATAATAGTAGTAATGAGGGTTTGAGTGCCGGTGCGGGTACTTCTTTTTTGCCAAAAGTCTTTGGAAGTGATTACTAATAACAACAGCCACCCTAGAAACAAAATAGCTCCGGCAATTAATAACCCCAGAGAGAGGGATGACCATTGACCGGAGATTAACCCCACGGTTAAGCCGGCACTACCCAGAAATAGGGCGGGTATATAGAGAAATTTACCGTATTTTTGCCAGGATCTCATAGTTAGTTTCTTTGATAACGGTCCGCTTCGATCGCTTGAGTAGTTAGGAAGATTCCCAGCAGAATATAACTGAGGAGGATGACTAAACTACTACTGTCAAAAATTCCCCGCACGAAATTGTTAAAGGGTTGATACCAAGATAGATGGGATAGTAATTCTTTCAGGAAAAATCCGATCTGTTCTCCCACTTCTCCTCCGATGCGATCTCGAAAGAAGGTTTCGGCATTGTTAGCAATTACATCCAGTATCCAGATAAATAAGATGGTGATAAAGGTGATGATGTAAGCAAGGATAGAACTATTGGTGAGGGAAGATATAAACATCCCGATGGCTAGGATGGCCGCTGCCAGTAAAATTAATCCTAGATGAGCTAGTAAAATACTGGCTATATTTACTGGGGGAACTGCGGTACTAAAAACCACTATTTCGTAAATCCAGAGGGGGGTAATCATCACGGTAAAAAAGGCTAACACTCCCAATAATTTACCGATGGCTATACTCCAATTAGTCAGGGGAGAAGTGGCTAAAAGTTCTAGGGTTCCCTGTTTTTTTTCCTCTGCGTATAATCCCATAGACAGAGCCGGCAAAATTACCAACAATAAAGAGGATAAAATAATGCCGATGAAAGTGGTCATAAATTCAGACACCGTATCTCTGGCTACCAGAAATCCCGATTGTTCTTGGATACCAATATCGAGAATAATGCCGTAGAGAAGGGAGTTAAAGAAAAATCCTGCTACTAACCAAAATATCCCCATAATGATATAGGCATTGGCGGCGGTAAAATAGCTTTGAAATTCCTTGCGAAAAATCGCCCAGATATTATTGATCATGTCTCTCCTCTTGCTGGTTACTTTCCCCGCTGCCGATTACTTCCAGAAAGATGTCTTCTAGGGTTTTACGCGTGCGACGCATTTCTAATAGGTTATAACCATTGTTGACAACTATTCTAGCAAGTTCTGCCCCTAGGTTTGTCCCCGCTTGACCAACAATTTTGAGCAGATTATCGCCGACTTTTGCCCCTTGCTCGACTTGCGGCATTTGTTGAAGGATTTCTAACAGGGAATCCCTATCACCTTCGATCTCAATTTCATAACTGGAACCAGCAGGGGTAGCGGTAGTAATATTATTGGCTACGATGCGACCCCGATTAATAATTGTCGCTCGATCGCAGGTAATACTCACTTCTGGTAAAATATGAGTGGAGAGAATAATTGTATGTTCTCCCGCTAAACTTTTAATTAGATTTCTCACCTCGATAATCTGTTTCGGATCCAATCCTACTGTCGGTTCATCTAAAATAATTACCGGTGGATCGTGTACAATCGCTTGGGCAATTCCCACACGCTGTTTATAACCTTTGGATAACTTGCGGATAATAACTTTTCTTTTTTCTAGTAACTGACATTTACCTAAAACTAAATCTACCCGCGCTTTTCTATCCCCCGATGAGATGCCTTTAATCCGCGCCACAAAATCAAGAAAACCTTCCACGGTCATCTCTGGATACAAGGGGGGATTTTCGGGAAGATAACCAATGCGACGACGCACTTCTAAGGATTGTTGATGCACATCGTATCCTGCTATCCTTGCTGTTCCCGTTGTGGCAGGAATATAACCGGATAAAATCCTCATAGTCGTGGTTTTTCCCGCTCCATTTGGTCCCAAAAAACCGAGTATTTCTCCTTTTTCTACGGTAAAATCCACGTCACTGATTGCCGCGGTAGAACCATAAATTTTACTCAGATGTTCGACTTCAATCATAAGCTTTATCAGTTGGTAAAGAGGAGACAGGAGACAGGAGACAGGAGACAGGAGACAGGAGACAGGAGCGAGGAGAATATAATAAATAAAAGTAATGCCCTCATTACTGATAACTGATTTTTCCCAGACTATGATCCCGATTAATTTCTACCACTAGATGCGCTTGTTTGAGCAGGGGTGGGAGAAATAATTGCGGATGTAAACTTTTCCAAAAATACTTGACAAATTCCTCGATTTCTGATGGGTTCATACCTCCTTTTGCTTCGGCCGCCTGTCGCCATTCTAAACTGTAACGGTAGTCAAGGGGATAAAGAATCAGTAAGCGATCGATTTTTGACCAGAGGGGTAGATATTCTCGCAATCTTTGATTATTATCCCTGGCGAATTGTCGGTCTTCTTCGCTATTAATCGGATCGGGGGCATGATCAAAGACTGTTTCTTCTACTGGATTCATGCCCACAAACCAACCCTCGAAAAAAAGAATATCAACTCGTTCCACTTGTTCCGCTGCAATTCTATCTCCTTGTCCTCGATGCAGGGACTTGTCAAAACGCGGGATTAAAATCGGACTTTCTTGCTGACAAACCTGTTCTAAAACTTTAATTCCTAATTCTATATCATGAGTACCCGGTGGACCACGCCAGCGCAATCTTTCATCCTTTTGACGCAATTTTATTCGCTCATTATAGGTCTTATAAATATCATCTAAAGAGAGATTATTTACTTTTAAATCAAAATAGGCTAAAATAATCGACATTATGGATGTTATGGTGGTCTTTCCCGTGCCTTGAGGGGCCAAAATGCCTTGAATCAACGGTTTTGCGTGGCTGCGTAGCTGTAGCGCCCAGGGAATCCAGAAGCGCCAACAGCTGATCAAAATCTGATTTGGCTGATTTATCCCTAACTCCTGACATTTTTGCCAGACTCGCGGCCAGAGAATCGTTAATAGTTCCGCCCTTTCCTGTAGGATCAGAGGGTTAGTCTCCCTAAAATTTAAGGATTCGATCGCTAGTAAATCTTCTAGATCCGCCTCAGTTAAGGGATTTTTGTCGATTAATCCCTGTAAAATCGTCAAAATCTTCATAGCTGTTATCGGAATTAGGAAAAAACTGTCCCAGTGATTCAGGAGTAATTCTCTGGGGTTAGCCACCCATACCAGCAGATTAATCCCGCTCAAGATTTTTTTTGAGAGTGTTTTTTAGGGTTATTTGCCCAAAAATGAGGGGTTCGCAGGCAGGCACGGATTCCCATTATATATATAAGTATATGTCAAGTTCCCTTTTCAGTCAAGGGGTTTGGCCAAAAATCTCTAGCTTTGTCTCCAGTTTCTCAATCGGTTAGACTAAGAATTATTCACATTACTTAACAAAACAGCAGATGAATACAGCTGCCCTGACGACAAGGCAAAATTGGCAATGGCAAGGACATTCGATACACTATGTGCAAGCGGGTACTAGAGTCGCGGGAAAACCCCCGTTACTATTAGTCCACGGTTTTGGCGCTTCCACCGACCATTGGCGAAAAAATGTGTCAGGTTTAGCCTCAGAATGGGAAGTATGGGCGATCGATCTGTTAGGATTTGGTAGATCAGCTAAACCGGATCTTGTCTATAGTGGCAGTCTTTGGCAGCAACAATTAAACGATTTTATCAAGGAAGTTGTGGGCCAACCGACGGTTTTAGCGGGTAATTCTCTGGGGGGTTACGCTTCTCTCTGTGTGGCTGCTAATCATTCCGAGAATGTTCGGGGATTAATTCTCCTCAATAGTGCCGGTCCCTTTAGCGAGACAGAAAGCAATCGTCAGCCTAATTTAGCACAAAAATTACTGCGATCGATGCTGGTGCAACCCTGGGCCAGTTATCTCTTATTTCTCTATACCCGTCAACCCAAAACTATCCGCAAAACCCTAGAGAAAGTATATCTCGATCGCAGTGCCATTACCGAGCAGTTAATAGAAGATATCCGTCGTCCTTCCCTGGATGCGGGAGCAGCCAAAGTTTTTGCTTCTGTGTTTAAATCTCCCCGGGGGGAAAATGTGGATATTCTCCTGCAAAAGTTAAGCTGTCCCCTGTTGATGTTATGGGGTGAGGGGGACCCTTGGATGAATACTAGGGAATGCGGGGCCAAATTCCGTCAATACTATCCTTCTCTGACAGAATATTATCTAACTGCCGGTCATTGTCCCCACGATGAAATTCCCACAGAGGTTAACCGGTTGATTAGTGATTGGATGAAAAGCTTATAGGTAGTTAGGGACTGGTTATCAGGTTTTTATTTTTTTGACGCTTATTTGACCTGAAAAAAGAGGGTTTGCAGGCAGGCACGGATTCCCATTCTATATATAAGTATCTGTCAAGGGCGGGGATTTGTCAAGGGTTTTTTTGAAAAAATCTACCAGAATTTGGCCGGTAGGAAAGACATTGGCCGGTATTGGTAGAGAAGCAGATGAATGAGTAATTGCAGGGGATAACTATCTACTTTATGTCTCTGTTGGTTCCCCAATCTAATACATCTGTCTGTCTTTGTCGCAGTTGTTTGGCCGTTTCTTCTAACCAAGCAGGATAGTCTTGTTCGTATAAGTCTTTAGTTGTCATACCCTATCCTGTTTAGTGCTGGTCAGGTATCAGGTTTTTATTTTTTTGACGCTTATCTAACCTAAAAAAAGAGGGTTCGCAGGCAGGCACGGATTCCCATAATATATATAAGTATCTGTCAAGTGCGGGGATTTGTCAAGGGTTTTTTTATTGAGATTTTGTTAATCATCTCGAATACCGTGCATCATGGATTAGTAAACGCTCCGAAAGATTGGCAATATTCCAGTTTTCACCGTTATGTTGAAGAAGGAATTTATGATCAGATGTGAGGAGCTTCAGAAAAGCTGATCTTTGATAGTGATATTGGTATGGAATAAAATGTAGAAGTAAAACCCAAAAAATTAAGGTAAGAAATAAAAGCAATGTTGGGTTTGGTTACCTCAACCCACCCTACAGATCGGCGATCGCACTACAGGATCAGCGATCACCTTTATCGAGAAGAAATAGCTACCTGCACATTCGGAGAAAAATTCTCGATTTTTCGAGAAGCATTAAGAATTTCAATCCCGATTACAGGTTCTTCGGTTTGTCTTATACAATGGACGGGGTTATAAGGAATGAAACCTTTATAGAGACAGACATTGCCGCAATTTTTGTCAATTGTTGGCGATCTGGAGCGAACTAATCAATTAAATCTATTGCCAGATAAGGATTGAGTCGATTTATGCCCCCCTATCGAACCATACCAAGTAACGAAGAGCCATAAATTTCTTGAGCATCTGCTAGGGAATATTCAATTTCATCTTCTTCTTTGAAAAATTGCTCTAATGAAAATTTTTGCCAGTCTTCATCTTGCCAATTAGTATATTCTGAAATGTTGTTTGGCTCAGGGGAAATTAATCGGGTAAAGTTGGCAATTTTTTCAACAATGTCATCAGGTAATCGGT
>NZ_JAPZQJ010000346.1:0-16431 GCF_027530405.1 Microcystis sp. LE19-41.2A
GACTGCAAAAACTTGAGAATATTTAAATTAACATTCCGCAATATTTATAAATTCTTAAGAATTAATTGAGAAAGATTTTTATTTAACAACGATGTTATCATAGTTACAGCGATTTTACTGAATTTCATAATGGGTTATTCTATGCTTTTTTGGGCAGCAATGGTTGAAACCTTTGCCACACCTAGAAGGTAATCCCAATTAAGACGGTTAAATCAGTCAATTTCACCCACAACGATGATCTTTTTTTTGTGTAGTTTTATTGCAAAAAAAAAGTTTTTTTGACAAAAAGCACAAAGTATGATACTAACCCAAGTGATTCCTGGCTGCGAGTAATTATTGTAGAGGGGGAGAGGGGAGAAAAGCTGACGGTTTCAAGATAACTGATCACCGATCACTGAAACATCACCCATCTTAAGTAGGGAGGCACAATTATTTGTAGGATGGGTTAGTGGTAGCGTAACATAATCGGGCGTTGGGTTTCATGCTTCAACCCAACCTACGTTCGTCTCGGAGTCTCGGAGTCTCGGAGTCTCGGAGTCTCGGAGTCTCGACTAGGAAATTAATTTTGCACGACTACTTAACATTTCCCCAGTATTCTCAAAATCGAATAGTATAGATTGAAATAACTCAATGTACGCAAACCTATGGATGGCAGCTTAATCCTGTTCAATATTCTCAATCCGCCGGTTTTGTTCTTTTTCTTGGGAATGCTGGCAGTATTTTTTAAATCCGACCTAGAGATTCCCCAACCACTGCCTAAACTCTTTTCTCTCTATCTTTTGATGGCGATTGGTTTCAAGGGAGGTTATGAACTAGCGGAAAGTGGCATCAATAACCAAATCGCTTTAACTTTGATTGCCTCTGTGGTTATGGCTTGCATCGTTCCCATTTACACTTTCTTTATCCTGAAAATTAAACTCGATAGTGCCAATGCAGCAGCGATCGCCGCAGCCTATGGTTCCATTAGTGCCGTTACTTTCATCACCGCCAGTTCTTTTTTAGAAAAACTTCATATTTCCTATGGCGGTCATATGGTAGCGGCCTTAGCTTTAATGGAATCGCCGGCGATTGTAGTGGGTTTAATCCTGGTGCGAGTCTTTAAAGAGAAAAATGGCGAAGAAGAAGCGTTTTCTTGGTCAAAGGTTCTACATGAAGCCTTTTTAAATGGTTCGGTATTTCTCTTAGTCGGTAGTGTTGTTGTTGGTATGCTCACGGGGGAAAAAGGCTGGGAAAAATTACAACCTTTCACTCAAGGGATTTTTTATGGTGCTTTAACTTTCTTTCTCCTGGATATGGGATTAGTGGCTGCGAAAAGAATCCGGGAATTAGGCAAAACTGGTTCTTTTCTCATCGGTTTCTCGGTATTCATTCCCGTCATCAATGCTATGGTGGGGATTCTCATCGCTAAGGTTCTCGGATTTGAACAGGGCAATGCTTTATTATTCGCTGTTTTGTGTGCCAGTGCCTCTTATATTGCTGTTCCTGCGGCCATGAGAATGACTGTTCCCGAAGCGAATCCTAGTTTATACATTTCTATGGCCTTGGCTTTAACTTTTCCTTTCAATATCATCATCGGTATTCCTCTGTACCTAGAGATGATTAAAATCATTGGCTGTGGAGTCTAAAAGGCCCGGCGGTTTTTAAATAATTCCTGTCAAAAGTTTTCTCTTTCACTTATCCTTTTTGTACCTAACTACCATGCTTGAATCCCCGCATCCTTCCCTACAAACTGTCAAAAAAGTGGACATAATTGTTAGTCATGCTTTTCTGGAAGAAACCTTAAGCGTTCTTGATGTTGTCGGAGTTTCCGGTTATACCGTCTTTGGCAATGCTTCGGGAAAAGGCGATCGAGGTTTATCCCGTGATGACTTGGATTGTGATTACAGTGGTAACTACATTATGACGGTTTGTAATAGTGACGAACAACTTGGTCGTCTGATCGATAAAATTCAGCCTTTTTTAAAAAAAGCCGGCGGAATTTTTGTGGTGACTACGGCCCAATGGCTAACTCATTAGACCTCTTGTAAAAATCAAAAATTGTTCTGGTTGATTAGGAGTCAGTCCCGATGAAAAAATTTCACCCCCACAGATAAAAGAGGGTTCCGTCCCTACACCCCACACCCCACACCCCACACCCCACACCCTCTTTCAAGTCAGCAGTCAGGAGAAAGAGCTTTCCCGGTTTAGAATTTATCTGTATCTGGTCTGGGGCCAACAGCACCGGCGGGATTAACAAAAAGATTGCCCCCGGCTTCATTTTGGAAGATACAATCGATTTTCGGTTTGCCTTCCAAGGGGCCGGTATAACCAAAGGTATTCATCCGGTTTTTACAACTTTGTACCTGCTGTCCATCGACTAATTTTTGTTGTTCTAAAATTGACCAGTTATTGCGTCGCAAAACGCAACCGGGTTGCATGACTGGTTGGGTGACAAAAACGTTAAAGGGGTTAAGAGTGACATAAACCCGCAAATCGGTGACAATGGCACTAGCCCCAAATTGCACGCATAATTCCGCATTGGGGGCGCTGCGATCGATTACTTCTCGGGAAGCGACGTTTTCGGGGCTAAAATTAGCGGTAGAACTGAATACCAGACCGAGACCCACTCCTAGTACAAAAATACCACCAATCAGGGCAATCATGGCATAGTTTAATTTTGCCAATAGGCCTCCAGGGGACGAAGCGCGGGAGTCATCGCCATAGGAGCGGTCATAATCACGATCGCGCGATCGGGGAGGAGTATAACGAGGTCTTCTATTCATAGAAATTGCTGATTTGGCTGCTATGGCGGTCAGTCGTTAGCTATTAGCTTATCATTGTTCTATCCTAGCAACCCGGGGGATAACCGACAGGATAGGTCTGGTATAGGGCTATATCGTTTTTTTTGGGGTTAGTATGCTATGGTGGATCACTAAACAGAGTAAGTCAGCCTAATCCAAGTTTCTATGCTAGATATTAGCTAGACAAATTCGGAGCGGAGGAACCATATTTGGGGGCGTATTTCTAGATTTTTTAGCCTAGAAAAGGATATCTCTCTATCCTAGCCCGTCAGCTAACTTCGTCGGCGTGGGGGGGAAGACTGAAACATCACTACATTCCTAGTAATGTCTTGATCGGTTCAGTTATGTCGCTGGTACTACTTGATAGTCATAACTTACAGGAGACATTGTTTATGGAGATTCTCATGTCAGCTTACCGATCGCAACAATTTTAAGATTTTCCGTAGATAACCATATTTTCTATGAGTTTGCTGTACATTCGGGCAAACTTTTAGTCCTATCGAGAAACCGAAAGTAAAAACAGGATCAAAAATGCTGGAATCTTTACCAATGTGGATTGCTGCGATGACTTTTGTTGCAGTCATTGTGGTTATTATGTTCGAGTGGCTTCATATTACCGTAGCGGCTTTACTGGGGGCTTTAATCTTAGTTTTTACCCATATCATGACTCTCCAGGAGGCGGTGGGTTATATCAGTCGCAGTTATGGCACTCTCGCCCTATTTTTTGGGGTGATGGTGTTAGTGAGAGCCTTTGAACCAACGAAAATTTTTGATTATTTAGCAGCACAAATGGTGCTTTTAGCCAAGGGACAGGGCAAATTATTACTAATAGGAATTGTTGCCATTACTACCCCGATCTGTGCGGTATTGCCCAACGCCACCACGGTGATGTTGTTAGCACCTTTAATTCCCCCATTGGCACAGGATATAGGTGTGGATTTTGTGCCGCTCTTAATCCTGATGGTTTTCGTGGCCAACAGTTCCGGGTTATTAACGATTGTTGGTGATCCCGCTACTTATATCGTCGGTGATTCTATTAATATAACCTTCATGGAATACCTACAGCGTTTGAGTTTAGGTGGTGCGCTGGCAGTAATTACCATTCTGCTTATGTTACCTTGGTTATTCCCCAAAATCTGGCGGACAAAATTCGAGCATTTAGAAGACTTACCCCATCCGCAAATTAATCATCCGCGCGTCCTAGCTCTGGGGGGAATTATCGTCTTTTTAGTCTTATTTTTATTCGTGGTCGGTGAATCTTTTCCCGTACCTATTGCTCCTGCTGCCGTTGCTTTGATGGGTGCCACTTTAGCCCTACTTTTAGCCCAGCAATCGAAGATAGATACGGTTCATAATATTCTCCGAGATGTGGACTGGAGTACCCTATTATTTTTTATGTCGATTTTTGTCCTAATTGGCGGCTTAGAAAAAACTGGGGTAGTTAATAGTTTATCGGGATTTCTGGCGATAATTTTAGGCAAAAATATCTTTTTAGGTTCTCTAGTCTTGCTGTTTTTTGTCGGTTTTATTTCCAGTGTAGTTCCGAATATTCCCCTAGTGGTGGCCATGGTTCCACTACTGAAACAGTACCTTGTTAATGTTAATTTAGTCGGGACGGAGGTTCTTTCTCCCGATTATGCCGGTTCTTTTCCCCCGTCCGTTTTACCGCTTTTCTACGCGATGATGTATGGGGCCACCCTAGGGGGTAATGGTACTTTAGTGGGGGCTTCTTCTAATATTGTCGCCGCCGGCATCGCTGAACAACACGGGGGCAAAATTACTTTTCATACCTTTCTGCGCTACGGTTTACCAGTGATGTTTACTCAGTTAGTCGTCTCGGCAATGTATATGTTAGTTTTCTTTGTCTAGTCCATCTCCGGGGGTATTAATGTTAAGTTCGCCTAAGATTGACAAGAACGTTAACATTGATTAACATTCTCCTATCGTGCTAATGATCTGGATTGATCGGCGATCGTGAACAAAAAAATCTCTGTTTTAGCACCAGATTTATCCGGTGGTGGTGGCACAAGAGTCTATTTGATTGCTCAAGTCTTGCAACAGCTAAACTGTCAGGTGACGGTTTATGGTCCGATTTTTGGCCGGGAAATCTATCCCACCCCACCGGGGAATTTACCCCTGGTATCGGTCAAAGGCAATAATTATCCCCAGTTTTTTGGCCAGATCAAGACTTTACTCGATCGCCTCTCCGGAGAGATTATCTACGCGGTTAAACCCCGTCCCACCAGTTTCGGCATCGGTTTACTGAAACGTTTTTTTTCCCCACGTCCCCTAATTCTTGATATTGACGATTGGGAAATGAGTTGGTTTGGTGGCGATCGATGGTCCTATCGTCCTTATCCTCGACAATTAGCTAGGGATATCCTCAAAAAAAATGGTGCGCTTAGGGATCCGAATCACCCTCTCTATCTGCGTTGGATGGAAAATTTAATTAACCGCGCTGATGCGGTGACGGTTAATAATCAATTTTTGCAAAAGCGCTATGGGGGGATTTATTTACCGAATGGCAAGGATACGCAACTTTTCGATCCCAATCTCTACGATCCTGTCGCTTGTCGTCAAAAATACGGTTTATCTGCCTATAAAGTCTTAATGTTTCCTGGTACAGCTAGACCCCACAAAGGTTTAGAAGATGTCTTAATCGCTTTAGATCAAATTGGTGATCCTGATTTTAAATTGGTGGTGGTGGGAGGTCGCCAAATCGGGGATGGTTATCTGGATAGTTTGCTAGAAAAAGGTCAACCTTGGTTAATTCATTTACCTGCTCAACCGATCGAGCGAATGCCAGAAGTTATCGCCGCTGCCCATGCTATTATCGTTCCCCAGAGGGATGAAGCTACGGCTAACGCCCAATTTCCGATTAAACTCACCGATGGTATGGCGATGGCTAAACCGATTATTTCCACTAAAGTGGCAGATATTCCCGAAATTTTAGCTGATATTGGCTATTTAGTCGAACCTCGATCGCCAGAGCAACTAGCTGTCATAATTAGAGAAGTTTTTAATCATCTCGACTCGGCTAATGCACGAGGACTAAAAGCGAGAGAGCGCTGTATCGCCTCCTATAGTACCACCGCCATGGCGACAACTCTCTCTGGCATAATTACTTCTCTGGAAGGGAAATATTAGAGTCTAGCGAGTAGGATAATTGACCGTTGACTATTTACTTTATTACTTGCGATGAATCCTAAGCAAATTCTCCTTAAATATACGCTGAAACACTGGATATTAGTGGTTTCCAGCATTGTTATCGGCTTTGTCAGTACCGTATTTAATGGGGTAGGAGCTATTTTAGTTATCCCTTTGCTAATTTCTTTTATTAATCCCGAAAATGATATCTTAAAAAATGCCCCCCAAATTCTCAAAAAGCTGCTCTCCGTTTTCGAGGTTTTCTCGGTCGATACTCGTTTTTTCTGGATGTTTGCGGCGATATTAGGAATTTTAATTCTCAAGCACATTACCAATTTTGTCAGTAATTTGCTAGGCACTTACTTGTCTTTAATTATGGCAAAAGATATGCGAATTGATTCAGTTATTCTGCTGCTAGAAGTGGATATAGATTATTATGTAAAAAGTAAAATAGGAGATATTTTTAATCGTTTCATGTCGGAGATTAATCGGGCTGTAGCATCAATTAGAAATTACATAAACCTGATTAAGATTATCGCTACAGCTTTCATGTACTTAGTTATTTTATTATCAATTTCTTGGCAATTAACTATTCTTTCAAGTGTTTTGGGTGGCTTTTTAGGTCTGCTTAATCAATACTTTGTCAAGAGATCGAAAAAGTTTGGAGAGATTATCACCGTAAAGGCTAAACAGCAAACTAATAAACTGTTGGAACTGTTAACGGGAATTCGCCTAATTAAAGCGGTAGGCAATGAAAGATACGAATTAGAATCTATTGTGGAAGATATCGAAGCCCGGGAGAAAGCGGGTTTAGATGCCCAGACTAATAATGCTGTAATCGCTCCGCTCAATGAGATCGGTGGGGTAATTATTATTGCTTTAATTATCATTGCTGGTCGTTATCTTTTTAATGAACAACTGCAAGCTTTAGCGACAATTTTATTAACCTATCTCTATGTACTTTTCCGGGCCCTGCCGATAGTTGGTCAAATTAACAGTGCTAGGAGTAGTCTATTGGGGGATGTTTCCGCAGTAGAGGTGGTAGCGGATTTTCTCATTCGAGAGAATAAACCATTTATGATCAATGGCTCTATTCCCTATCAAAGATTAGAGACAGGTATTCATTTTGATAACGTCCAATTTTCCTATCCTGGTCATCAAGAATTAGTTCTCAAGGGCATCGATCTTTGGATTCCAAAAGGAAAAATGATCGCTCTTGTTGGTGCTTCGGGGGCTGGAAAATCGACAATTGCTGATTTATTACCACGCTTTTATGATCCTACAGCCGGGAGGATTCTTTTTGACGGTCACGATTTACGGGATTATGAGATCAAATCTCTGAGAAAAGCCATGGGAATAGTCAGTCAAGACACTTTTCTCTTTAATAATTCTCTCCGTTTTAATATTGCCTACGGATTAAGCGATGTTAGTGATGCAGAAATTTTAGCAGCGACAAAAAGGGCGAATGCCTACGAGTTTATCTCCAAACTGCCGGAAGGACTGGATACGGAAATTGGCGATCGGGGAGTGAGACTTTCGGGGGGACAAAAACAAAGACTAGCGATCGCTCGGGCCTTACTCCGAGATCCAGATATTCTCATTCTCGATGAAGCCACCAGTGCTTTGGATACAATTTCTGAGCGTTTAGTACAGGAAGCGATCGATGAACTCTGTCGCGAGCGGACTACTCTTGTGATCGCTCACCGTCTTTCCACTGTTCAAAAAGCCTATCAAATTGTGGTGCTGGACAAGGGAAAAGTGGCAGAAATCGGCAATCATGAGGAATTATTAGCTCAAGGTGGTCATTATGCCCGTTTACACGCTCTGCAATTCAGTGATAGCAAAGGGGCTGACTCTAAGAATAGGGAAGATGAGCAAAAAAGAAAAGCTTATTTATCCTACGAAGCGAGAAGCAGTCTTAATAGTCTTTTAGGTTCTCTGCGTCTAGTATCTGAAGATTTAATCGAAGATTCTCAGGAGAAACAGGAAATTTTAGAAGAATCCTGTAGTTCAGCCATGCGACTTCTCCATATTATCGAAGACTACGAGTATTCCTCGACTCGATAGCTCTCCTGCAAAAATCAAAAATTGTTGTCATAGTAAATCCGGTTATTAAAAACTGATTATTTATTCTCCCTTTTGCATGAGTGCCTGTCCTAATATGTAGCCTATACTCAACGGATTTAGTATTAGTTGAATAATCTTTGCAGAAAAGTGCTTCGATCCCGCAGGAAAACCTGGGCGCAATTGCGCCCCGGCATTCCCGAAATTGAGCCGCCGGGGTGAGTTCCTGCCCCAGTTAAATAAAGGTTTTTAATTGGGGTTTTGTAGTTAGCTATTTCCGGCAAAGGACGCAGGAAAATCATCTGATCTAAGGTCATATCAAGATGATAGTAATTACCTTTATAGGAACCCAAACGATTAGCTAATTCGGCCGGACTTTCCACCCGACGGGCAATAATGGCGGATTTGAGATTTGGGGCATAATCGGCCAGTTTATCAAGAACTCGATCGGCCACGCGATTTTTTAATTCTTCCGTCCATCCCGTGCCGTTTAATCCTGTTCCCTCGGCCCCAGCAATCTGATAGGGGGCAAAAAATTCGATCCAGAGGGTATGCTTACCTTGGGGAGCCATGGAGGGATCGAGAATAGTGGGTACATCTAGGTACATCGAGGGATTTTCGTCGGGAATCTGCCCCAAAATCGTTAAAGCGTGGGCCTGTTCAACGTGACGCACGGAATCGGCGATGAGAATCGTTCCCTGTAAATACTCCTCTTTGTGATCGTAAGCCTCGAACCTTGGTGCTTCGGCGAGGGCGCAATCAATTTTAAGAATTGTTTCATTGTTATTGACAATTCGCCGTTCTACCCTTTCTCGCAATTCTGGATCGGCGGCATCCACATCGGCGGGGGCGACTAACTGTAAAAAAACTCGTCTAGCGTCAATATTAGAGATAACACCCGCTTTTGCCAGATATTCCTGTCCAGAGTCCACCCTAACCCCGATCGCTTGTCCTTCCTCGATTAGAATCTGTTTAACCTTCTGCTCGGTTAAAATTACCCCACCGAGACTGACAACACATTTCACCAGAGCCTCGGTTAGTGCGCCTGTACCACCACGAGGGCGAGCCACCCCGGGAGAATGACGCATCGCCATCATCATCATCCCGGAGGTAATGCCTTTTTGGGAGGGAGGAGCGCCAATTTCCGCCGCTAGACGAGCCAGGGGTGCTTTCACAAATTCGCTCTCAAACCACTCATTGAGGACATCTTCGGGGGAAGTAATCATCGTGCGGATGAAGTCGAGCAGTTTCTTTTTCGAGCCGATCGCTTTCCAGACACTAGCTAAGGCACTAGAGTTATAATTGCGGGCGATTCTGAGCAAATCTTGGGGCGGAGCGTTAAACCAAGGCCCAATCGCATTCATCAACTGTCCCCAATAGTCGATAAACTGAAGGTAGCGATCGGCATCTCGCGGACAAAACTGGGCAATTGCGGCGTGAGTTTTTTCCAGAGAGCGATAGGAAAGAAAATATTGGCCAGAGGGATGGGGACAGAAAACGGTAGGATCGAAGAATAAATACTCTAATCCGTGGCGTTTTAGCTCCAATTCCTCAATTACCGGTCCCAAAAAAATAAATTCGTGATCGATCGCACAGAGATTAAACTTAAAATCGGGGGCTAGCTCTGGGATAACCGCTTCTGTGGTAGCCGCTCCTCCTGGTACGCTACGCTGTTCGAGAAGGAGGACACGATAACCGGCTTTGAGGAGATAGGCGGCACAAACTAAACCATTATGCCCCGCACCGATGAGGATGACATCGTAACTTTCCATACAGTTTCAAAAATTCCTATTTTTAATTTTGCGCTTTTCTTGACCCTAATATGTTAAAAATAGTTAAAGATTGGCTGCTATCAGCAGATTTCAGCGAGCAGTTATCAGTGAGCAGGTAGAAAACATTTAATTTTTCCTTTTTTTTATGAGTTCTTCCATCAAAGTTATTCAACCATCGGGTATTTTAGATGGCAACCAAGCCAGCGAATTTCGCCAAGAAATTGCCGAAGCCGTGCAGGGAGGTTCCGAGGTTATTATCGTTGATTTCAAGAATGTCACCTTTATGGATAGTTCTGGTTTAGGGGCGCTAGTTTTATCCTTAAAAACCGTGCGTTCTGCGGGGGGTAAACTATTGATCTGCTCGATTAATGAGCAGATAAAAATGTTGTTTGAATTGACCGATATGGATCGAGTTTTTGAAATTTTTAATAACCGAGAAGAATTAGAACAAAAAATCCTCGGAAGTTAATTAACGAAAATCCACCTGCATGATCGAAAGATCATCCCTAAAATTACCATCAAATTGTAAAGCTTGAATTTTTTCAATAAAATTATCAAGATTTTTAGCAGAATTACAGTGATAATTTCGTAAAGATTGAATAAAGTTTTCTAGTCCCCACATCCTACCATCAGCACAATCGATCTCGTAAATTCCATCGCTAAAAAGATAAAGGCTACTGGAGAAATTCAGGGATTGAACCTGATTGATATATTCTGCTTCCGGAAACATTCCGATGGGAAAACCGGGGGCTTTCAGTCTGGTTTCAATCATCTGTCCAAAAGGTTTTTGAGTCAGGAGAACTGCCGGGGGATGACCGGCACTGGCATAGGTTAACTGTTGTTGTTTCTGATCATAAATTCCGTACCAGATAGTAAAATATTTATCATTCTTAGGACTGATTTGATAAACTTGATTTAACCCATGTAAAACCTGATTAGGTTGATAGTAATTCACCTGACTTAAACCACGGGAACGGAGAAGATGAATCACCGAAAGGGAAGGTAAAGCCGCTCGCAAACCATGGCCAGCCACATCTAAAAGATATAACATCAAATGGTCATTATCTAACCAATAATAATCAAATCCATCCCCCCCCAATCGACGAGAAGGAAGGAAGCGAAAATCGATAGCAAGTTTTGGAGAAATAAAAGATTCTGGTAACAGCGATCGCACATATTCCGCCGCTTCCGCTAACTCCATTTCTAGTAATTGTTTTTGCGCTTGCAGATCATGACTTAATTGATGCAAACGAATTCCCGCCCGCACGCGCGCTCTTAACTCATTAATCTCGATCGGTTTACACAAAAAATCATCCGCCCCTGCATCCAATCCCTTGACCCGATCCTCCACCGATCCCAAAGAAGTTAAGAGGATAAAAAAAGTCGTTGACAGTTGGGGATTGAGCTTAATTTGCCGGCAAACTTCCAACCCATCGATCCCCGGCATCATCCAATCACAAATAATCATCGCCGGTTTTAGTTGCCCCGCTTGCTTTAATCCTTCTTCCCCATCACTGGCAATAAAAACCTCGTATTCCTTCCGCAAAGCGCGGCTCAAAAACGTTTGAATTACTCCATCATCATCAATTACTAGAATTCGTACCATCTTTTTTGTGACTTGACTATCTCAATCTTACTGCCTACCCCCGACTCCCTGACAGATGACTTTGCTTGTCCCTCAACCAGGGATTAAATCCAGAATCGAGCTAACACATCAGTCATAGTTTGGGAAAAATGGTATAACTTCTAGCGTAAGGCATTGGAGAGGTAAGCCGGGGGTGAAGATTTCTTTTCAGGTAGATAGCGATCTCAAGTCCTTAGATACCGTTTTAAAATATTTTGAGCAACTTGAACCAGCGGGCATTCCCCAAAAAGACTGGCTCCAGTGTCAGCTTGCTCTTGCCGAAGGTTTTACCAATGCAGTCCGTCACGCTCACCGACACCTACCCCCCGAAATCCCGATCGAGATCGAGATCGAGATTACCCGATCCCAGATGGAAATTCGCATCTGGGATCGGGGTTCCGTCTTCGATTTAGAGGGCTTTATCGAGAAAAACGCCTATCATGACTATAGTTTCTCTGGTCATGGGCAAGGACTGCCGATCCTCCAAAAAATCGCCGATCAACTCAGTTATACTCGCAGCGAAGATCAGCGCAACTGTCTGTTAATTATTAAACAATTTTCCCGCCATGAATCCGATCGCGCCCCTCGTTTCTCCTAGTTGGTTAGTGACTAATCTCGATCGCCCCGATCTGATGGTTATTGACTGTCGTTTTCAATTAAATGATCCCGATCTCGGTTATCAAGAGTATTTAGCCAATCATATTGAAAATGCCTTCTATTTACACCTTGATCGCGATTTATCGGCTCCCGTTGCCCGTCATGGCGGCCGTCATCCTTTACCGAATCCGCAGACGATAGCCGCTAAATTAAGCTCTTTAGGGGTGATTTCCGGCCAAACTCATGTCATCGCCTACGATGCCTCCCGTTTTGCCTTTGCCAGTCGTCTCTGGTGGTTATTACGTTATCTGGGCCATGAACGAGTCAGCATTCTCGATGGTGGTTGGCAAAATTGGTTAAATGCCAGTTATCCCGTCTCCAATCAGATACCTGTGCCGAAAACCGGCGCTTTTCTCCCCCAAGTTCAACAGGATTGGGTAGTCACGATCGAGGAGGTAAAAAGGCAAAAAGAGCAAGCGGGAGTGGTGTTAATTGATGCCAGGGAAAGCGATCGCTATCGGGGCGAAAGGGAACCGATCGATCCGATCGCCGGCCACATCGAGGGGGCGCTTAATTATCCCTGGTTAGAAGTCACCGATAGTCAGGGTTTTTCTCAACCCCCGGCCCGGCAAAAACAACGTTGGCAAGAGCGGCAAAGCGATCGAGAAATTATCCTCTACTGTGGTTCGGGAGTGACAGCCTGTGTCAATATCCTTTCCCTTACCCTAGCCGGATACGACAATGTTAAGCTATATTCTGGAGGTTGGAGTGATTGGTGTTCCTACCTGATCTAACCAGCCTTGTTGATACCCATCTATCAAGAAAGATTATCAAAATGACCTAATTACTGTACAATCTCTCTATTATCACTTTTAATTATTCCGAAACTATTATCTAGTTTGTCTCCTAAGTGGGTGGGTGGAATTAAATATAAGATGAACGTAGGTTGGGTTTCATGCTTCAACCCAACGCCCGCATGGGTTACGCTACCGCTAACCCATCCTACAAATAATTGTGTCTCCCTACTTAGACAAAAAAGCTAATTTTTATTTTAGTTGCTATCTTTTTGCTCTCAAATCACCGCTATTCCCCAAAGAATAGTCGTTTTCCCCCGTAAAATTACTAAAAAGTAATTTTATAGTTAAACTGTATAAAAAATTAGGTATGTATTTTGTATGACAGAAGCCGGTCTTTGTCATTGTAATGGTGGCGGTCGTCCGAAAGATCGCCTTTCGATTTTTGTGGATGGCAATAATATGTTTTATGCTCAACAAAAAAATGGTTGGTTTTTTGACCCGCGCAAGGTGTTAAATTACTTCACCAACGACCCGAATATTATGTTAATTAATGCCTTTTGGTACACGGGGTTAAAAGATTCCCAAGATCAAAGAGGTTTTCGCGATGCTTTAATTAGTTTGGGTTATACGGTGAGAACAAAAATTTTGAAAGAATATTATGATGATAGTTCCGGTCGTTTTTCCCAGAAAGCTAATTTAGATATCGAAATTGTCGTCGATATGTTTAATACCGTCGATCAATACGATCGAGTGATTTTATTTAGCGGTGATGGCGATTTTGAACGAGCGATCGAACTATTGCGCTCTAAAAATACTCATATTACCGTAGTTTCTACGGAAGGGATGATCGCTAGGGAATTGCGAAATGCCACCGATCGCTATATTGACCTGAATGATATTCGCAAAGATATCGAAAAAAGTGATTATTAACCGGCCGTTTTGTCTTTAAACCGGCTATTTATCCCATTTTTCTTTATTGGTAGTCCTCACCCCAATCCTTCTCCCAGAAGGGGATAGGTGAGGCAGTTAACCATCTCTTGTTTATTTTTCCTTGAGTCGAAATAGTAAAAACTGATTGACCTGATTCGGATTAAAATTATCATCACTGACTAAAATCAAAGAGCGACTGCCATCAGCTAATCTTGGACCGAGGGTCATTCCTTCCAAATTATCTAAATCAATCCCTAAAGTCCCTAAATCTAGTAATAATTTTTTCCGCAAGGGTTGCACCTGTAAAGCTTCTAATTCTCCCGGTATCCGAGCAATTTTCGAGGTATCGGTGGCACTCCCATTAACTACCTGAAATAGTTTCGCTCCAAAACCTTCTAAACCAAAAGTTCGCTCTAAACTGAGAAAATAACCCTCTTTTTCTAAAGCTAATAATTCCGTTAAACCGTAGTATCTCGCACCACTGGGTGGCTCATCTAACACATACAATTGTTCTGATACTAACACAGGCGCACCAATCGGATCAATAACATAATGAAGAAGTCGCACTCTGAGATTTTCTGCTCTTTTTCCCGTGGGACTATCTTGAATTAACGCGCTTTCTGTGGCAGTAAACAAACGAAAAGGATCGTCTTTGAGAGTGCTGGTAATCCCTAAAGTTAAGGATTCAAACCCTAAATTATCCTGTATTCCTTTTTGATTGGTATCATCTGGTAAAAAGCGATTAGGAATTAACAAAGACTCCTTTAATTGTCCCTGCAAATCAAATTCAGCAATAAAAGGAGCAATTCCCTCTTTAACCGCACCTTCACTGGAAATAAACAAAGTTTGTCGGGGCGAAAAAGCGATACCTTCCGGGTCGATCGATCCCTTTTTAAACGTTTCTCCCTTGCCATCTTTTAGCAACGTGACTGCCTCTAAATTCACTTTTTCGATTTTTTCACCATTTATCTGCAAACTAGCCCGATAAAAGCGGGCCGGAGCTTTCTGAGAACGATCATCACTGAGGAGATAAAAGCGGTTATTGGCACGATCGTATGTAATTGCCGATAATCCCCCCACCCTTGTCCCTTGATAATCCGCTTGTGGCAATTGATATTCTCCCAAAAACTCGACCGAGAGGGGTAGAAACATTCGTTGTTCTGCTAAAACTTGCGGGGAGACACCACAGGCCCCCAGACTAAAGGTTACAATCAAACTAGCAATTAAACCCAAAATTGGGAAACGCAAATTTTCGGCAGTCAGTCTCTTATAGAATCGATCGATCACAAAATATCATCCTCTACTACGCTCTTATCAATCTATTATGCTACGTTTTTCTCTCGGTTTATGGCTCTGTTTGATCGGTACTTCCCTTCCTCTCCTAGCACAAACAGAAACCCCTGCACCCAATCCCCTCGAAACTCCCCTAAAAAGTCCTTTATTACCCGCAATCGATCGCCCTTTAACTCCCTTGGAGCGTCGTCAACTGTTATTATACATCGATCAACGCGATGCTGAAGCTCAAGCTAAATACGATGCGGGATTAAATGAGGAAGCTTTTCCTATCTGGTATGAAGTGATTAAATTAAATCGTTATTTAGGAGCAAAAGAAGAAGTAAAATCTTTGGGAAAAGTGGGTTTAGCAGCTTGGAATCGAGATCGAACCGAGGATGTTAAATTAATTACTGCTCGTTTAAAAGCTCTGCAAAAAACTGCGGAAACTAACCAGACAATGGACGGGGAATTATTAGCATTACTAGGTACATCCTATGAACAGGTACGAGCTTTTAATGAGGCGATAATTATCTATGATAAAATCCTAGCTAATGCCAGACAATCTGGTGATAATCTGGCAGTAGAAGCAACTTTAAATAAACTTGGTCAAATTCATTTATCCCGTTTTGATTATCAAAAAGCAGCTCCAGTCTATGAGGAATTATTAACTATTTCTAAGGTGCAGAATAATTCTTTGACTCAAGGAATTTATTTGCAAAGACTAGCAGAAATTTATCGAGAATCTCTGCAACCAGCTAACGCCGTAAAAATTAAAGAAGAAATAGCTGAAACCCAAATCAGAAATCAGCAAATACAGTTAATCCCCGCTCTAAAAATTCAAATTGGTTTAGATTACCAAGCTTTAAAAGATGCAAATAAAGCCAGCCAAAACTTTCAAGAAGCCTATTCTCTCGCTTTTGCTTTACAACAGTACGGCACCGCAGGAGAAGCTTTAAATAAGTTGGCCGAACTCTATAAAAGTTATCAACAGGTGGATTATGCTTTACAAATCTATCAAGAATTAATTAAAGTCCATGAATTGGGTTATAATTACTACGGTTTAATGAATACCTACGATCAAATCGGTCAAATTTATCTAGAGAGAAAAAATTATCCCCAAGCTTTACTCGCTTTCCAAAAAGGTGCGGAATTAGCCCAAGCTATCCGTTATCGTGAACAATATTTTCAAACCCAAATCACCCAAGTTAATCAAGCAATAAATAATCCTGAACAGTGATCTTTAAGTCTTTGAATAGTTAACTAATGGACAGGGAAATGGGGAAATGGGGAAATGGGGACTAAGAAATATCTGGCTCTTCGGTTTGTGTTATGCAATGGACGGGGGTTATAAGGGATGGAACCCTTATAGAGAAAGGCATTTAGCGATTTTTGTCAATTGTTTTTGCTCTAGAGCGAACTAATCAATTAAGTCTCTTGCCAGATAA
>NZ_JAPZQJ010000390.1:0-1193 GCF_027530405.1 Microcystis sp. LE19-41.2A
CCATCGAATAGGTAAAGGTTCTGTGCATTTGGCTAAATAGATTTGTTTGTCTTTGAACTTAAAAGCAGATTTGGTAAATTCGGCACTTCCTCCCTGATGTTTTTTCTTAAAGTTAGGATACTTAGTACGACCAGCAAAGAAATTAGTGAAAGCTGTTTGTAAATGTCTTAACCCTTGTTGTAAAGGTACACAGCTAACTTCATTGAGAAAGTTTAATTCTTCTTGCTTTTTCCAATCAGTTAGCATTGAAGAAGTTTGAGCGTAGCCTACTCTTTCTTGCTTTTCGTACCAAGCTTGTGTTCTGAGATGGAGAGCTTTATTGTAAACCAATCTTACACAGCCCAATGTGCGCCGCAATAGCGACTCTTGTGTTGGTGTGGGGTAAAATCGAAACGAATAGGCTTTTTCCATACCTCACATTTTAGCATATATTTCGTAAACGATGCTCATATTTAACAGTAAAGCCGTCGTAGAACGACGGGGTTTCAGACCCAAATTTTCGATGATCACAAACTAACTGGTTATTCTCTAAATCTAAATCATGCCAATGGACGGCATAAAGCCCGTGTTTTTAAATCGGCCTTAAACTTAGATATTGATGACGTTCAATTTCTTAAAAACGCACTCTTAGAAGCCGTTAAAACCTATGATGCTATTCCCGATAAAATCAATCAATATGGCCAAAAGTATATTATTGACTTTCCCCTGAATCATCAAAACAAAACGGCTATTATTCACAGTGTTTGGATAATCAGAAATGAGGAAAATTTTCCCCGTTTAGTTACTTGTTATGTACTTTAAGGAGATAATGAAATGAAACTCTTAGATGTGGTTGCTTTATTAGAAGACTTACCCCAATTGGGATTATATCGCGGGCAAGTGGGAACAATTGTAGAAGTCTATGAGCCAAATGTTTTTGAAGTTGAATTTAGCGATACTTCTGGCCTTGCTTATGCTATCGAAATCTTACAAGAAAATCAATTAATGTTATTACATCATTCTCCCTTAGAATCCCAAAAATTAACCGCTAAGTAGCGTTTGCTGTTGACTATCTAGGGTCTGCTGAAAAAGTTTTTCGTGGGGACAGGGTGTGGGGTGTGGGGTGTGGGGTGTAGGGTTTTACCGATTCTCATCTGGTCAATTACCTAATTTTCAGAGAAAAAGTCCCAGAATTTTCCCCCTATCTCTCCCAC
>NZ_JAPZQJ010000061.1:0-1495 GCF_027530405.1 Microcystis sp. LE19-41.2A
ATAATACAGTGAGTTCTTTTCTTCTTCCGTGAATTCTAGGTTAATCATGTTTTTAATGAGTGCTTTGCTTCTAATTATGACTCTTAAACTATATTATTGTCCTTGAGTAAAAAATGCAAGTTGTAGCCGTGCAAAGTATAACGATGGACAAGTGGGGGAAGAATTTGGTACGTCTGTTACTATTAGTAATAATACGATCGCAGTCAGTCCTCGCCACGATGATGATCGAGGAGCAGATTCGGGTTCGGTTTATATTTTTCAGAAAATCAATGGGGTTTGGACCCAAGTTTACAAACTTACCGCTATCGATGGAAAAGCGGGTGATGTTTTTGGCAAGCGGGTAGTAATTGACGGCGATACTTTAGCCGTTAGTGCTTTTCAAGATGATAACGAAGTTCCTCCAGTGCCTGATTCTGGCTCTGTATATCTTTATTCCCTTTCTTCGCTCTTGTCCAATCCAGATAGCTTGACGGGAATTAAGCCAAAGGATACTCTCACTGGTGGAGCAAGCAATGACAACCTATTCGGTGGGGTTGATGATGCTCAGTTTTCTCCGCAGACTTTCAGCGATCTCTCAATTGAAGGAGATGAGATTAGTGATTTTGAACTGGCTGCTGATAGGCTATTCTCAAAACAATTTTTTACTGGCTTTGGTGACAGTGGCAATACTTCTATCGAAGATAACTCTTTAAAATTGGCAGAGATTGGCGCAGCAAGCGTCCAATTGCCGGTAATGATTTGGTAGTAGTGCCGTAGCCCTCTTGCTTACCTGGTATGAAGTGTGTAAAATACTTATTAATAAAAATAATTAGCCCAAATCAGTCTTTAAACCTCTAGCTTGATGATGACTTTTCTGATAAATATCTTTTTGTGGCTCGTGTCTGGCTTACTCAAATATCTGGACTTCCCCCATACATAAATACTAAAAAATCAACAAAACCCTTACTGCAGGTCGCTTCTAAGAAAAAATTGAAAAGAGGCTACTGGTTACATTTTTCGCTTGAAAATGTCTGTACCGTTGACTGTATCTGGAGCAGAGCAATTCCGTAGAGTTGGCTGTATAGTGATCACTAACCTGATTGTAACAGATATAGCGGTGTGCAGTCGTATGAGGTACAGTGTCACGAGCTATAAACCATGCTAGGCAAAGCTTGGTTTGTATCTCACTCAAGCGCTTACCGCTATAGTGTCATTAATCTCTAGAGTAAGCGATTCCCTCCAGCAATTCTCAGTTTTAGCCCACATTCCGCACCCTCAACTGTCACATAAGCTGTCCCCCTCCAGAGACTTGAGTAAAAATACTTAGCTGGTGAAGGTTTTCTCGGTGGCCGCTAGGGGGGTCTTGAGACCCTAATTAGGGTCTGCTGAAAAAGTTTTTCCTGGTGGCAGGGTGTGGGGTGTAGGGTGTAGGGTGTGGGGTTTTAGCGATTTTGAAGGTGTCAATTACCTAATTTTCAGAGAAAAAGTCCCAGAATTTTCCCCCTATCTCTCCCAC
>NZ_JAPZQJ010000539.1:0-6952 GCF_027530405.1 Microcystis sp. LE19-41.2A
AGTTGGCTCTTCGTTACTTGTTATGGTTCGATAGGGGGGGCATAAATCGACTAAATCCTTATCTGGCAAGAGACTTAATTGATTAGTTCGCTCTAGATAAAAAACAATTGACAAAAATCGCTAAATGCCTTTCTATATAAGGGTTACATCCCTTATAATCCCCGTCCATTGCATAACACAAACCGAAGAGCCAAGATTTTAAATTAATAATTATCTTAAAAAACTAGGTTCCATCCTAGCTAAAATTTTCTGAAGAATTATTTAACTAATTTCAGGAATCCAATCTTCGTCTAAAATATCAGCTAAAGCATAAGGATTCTCTGAGGGTAATTTTAAATCCGTTTTCACCTCTGCCATTTTTCTGGCTTTACCATAAAGATAATCGAGACGATTAGATAAATGGTTTCTGAGATTGGTCGTTAATCTTAATTCTAATTGAGTCCGAAAACCAATTAATTCACCTCGCCAATGTCGCTCGTTATATTCTCGTTCGCTTGACCAATACTGATAGAATAAAAGATGTTGTATTATTTGAATTGCTAAACTCTCAACCGCATTTTTTTGTTCCCTTCCCCAAGCTTCTAACTCCTCAATTAAATGCTCATAATCTAAACTATCAACTTGACGATTTTTTAACAATAAAACTGTCTCATCTAGCCATTGCTGATAATCTTCTTCATAGATAGATGATAAACTTTGTCTGGCATGAGTCATCGGTTATTCCTCAATCCTTCAGAATATATCGCCATTATACACCAACAAAAAAGCCCCCCTTTCGAGGATGCCCTTTTATCTAATGATTGAGATGCTAACTGATTGAAATACTAAAAATAGGGAGTTTATGGACTTTCCCATTAAAGTCAGGTTAGATTATGACCGTTTCTTAATTAAAAAACCCACCAAAGAAAACAGGCCTAACCCTAAAATAGAACTAGGTTCCGGTACTAACGAAATCATTAGTTATAGTCATTTCAGATAAGTCTGATACACTCTATACCGACAAAACCCTTATGAACTCTGGGATTAATATTCTCAATTTTAATTGAAATGACTATACCTTACTGACCGCAGATTCCGCAAAGCTTCCACGACCGAGCGTTGACCCGCATCTTCATCAAGGTAGAGACGGATTTGACTCATTAAAATTCACCGGCTCGATATCGGGATTCCCAGTCTTCACAATCGGCTCGGTAAGCATCGATATCGGCTTCTATCTGTTCTTTATTCGCGTGATAATACGCTAGAGCGCTATAAATTTGAGCCAGACTTAATTGAGGATACTCTTTAGCGATCGCTTCGGCACTCATTCCCGTTTTATGATCCATGACTAAACTTTGAATCGTGATTCTAGTTCCCGCGATCCGGGGACGAGCATTACAAATATCCGGACTAGCAACAATAAATTCGCTAATATCGATGCCTGTAGCCATATTTTCGCCTAGAGAAGTCCCTTTTATTGTAGCTCGATCGATACATCCGAACAACAAAAAAGCACCCCCTTTCGAGGATGCCCTTTTATCTAATGATTTAGATGCTAACTGATTGAAATGCCAAAAATAGGTAATTTATGGACTTTCCCATCAAAGTCAGGTTAGATTATGACCGTTTCTTAATTAAAAAACCCACCAAAGAAAACAGTCCTAACCCTAATATAGAACTAGGCTCCGGTACAGATGGATTATTTTGCGGATTTAAACGAGCAATCCAAGATTCAACATTATTATTAGGGTTAAGTCCAGTACCCACAATTGTTAACCCATCCGCAGAAATGCCAGTCGCCTCTAAAGTCCAACCGGTTAAATCTAAACCATAATCATTAGTTAAAATCTCTCTTAAGCTCCGCATCCCTTGTCTGGAATTCCAGATGAATGCCTCGTGACCATTAGCACTATTGCTATTACCAACCACAACAGACCCATCGGCTGATACTCCTGAAGCAGTGCTATAGAAACTACCTCCAGATAAGTCCCCCAGTCCTACCATTCCCGTTGTTTCTGTCCAACGGAATGCTTCAGGGCCATTAGCACTATTGCCCTCACCAACAACAACAGACCCATTGGCTGATACTCCCTTAGCTGCAGATAGAAGATAACCAAACCCATTATCTAAGTCCCCTAGTCCCACCATCCCCGTTGCTTCTGTCCAACGGAATGCCTCCTGGCCACCAGCACTATTGCTATAACCAACAACAACAGACCCATCCCCTGATACTCCCAAAGCCTCGCTCTGGAAAGCACCCCCAGATAGCTCCCCTAGTCCTACCATCCCCGTTGCTTCTGTCCAACGGAATGCCTCCCAACCACCAGCACCATTGCCACGACCAACAACAACAGACCCATCTGCTGATACTCCTAAAGCACTGATAGGGGTAATGCCTCCCCCCGATAAGTTCCCTAGTCCCACCATCCCCGTTGCTTGTGTCCAACGGAATGCATCCGTACCATTATTGCTGGTATTCTGGCTGTGACCAACCACAACAGACCCATCCCCTGATACTCCGATAGCATAGCTAAATAAATTAACCCCAGAATGTAAGTACCCCAGTCCTACCATCCCCGTTGCTTGTGTCCAACGGAATGCCTGATAACCAGCACTGGCGCTTTCACCAACAACAACAGACCCATCTGCCGATACTCCCTGCGCACGGCTAATTAAATTGATAGCATTTAAGAACCCTAAACCCTGAAAAGAGGCGGCCTGTGCAGGTAACGCCACCCCGATCGCACCCAATCCGATCCCTAAGCTGATACAATTAGCTAGTATCTTGTTCATAACCTGATAAGACTCCAAAAAACTGAGTGATTCTTACAATCTAGATGTTCACTTTGGTTTTGTCTGTGGGAATTTGTGGCCATTTTGGATTTTCTGATACAATAATTTTTGTGGGATAAAGTGGGATTTAGTGGCAAAAAGGAGGGCAAGTCTCATGAAACAAGGCTAAATTTGATTTCTAGGTTCGATCCCCCCTAGCCCCCCTTGAAAAGGGGGGAACCAGACTCAAAGTCTCCCTTTTTAAGGAGGGAAACAGACTCAAAGTCTCCCTTTTTAAGGAGGGAACCAGACTCAAAGTCTCCCTTTTTAAGGAGGGAACCAGACTCAAAGTCCCCCTTTTTAAGGGGGATTTAGGGGGATCGAACTAGCGAAGCTTATAACTAGCAACTTCGGTTAATTTAAATGCAGAACAAATTACTAAATTAAGAGGTTAATCAGTAAAAAAAGCAAAAAATGGAAGAACTATTAGAGTTAAAAAATCTATTACTAGCTGGCAATGTTCCCGATGCCTTAATCTTGGTAGAGGAAATGACAGAAATGAGTAAGGATGATAAGATCAATAAGATTTTTAGCTTTAGTATTATTGTCCTATTACATCTGATTAAGCAGCAAGCAGAAAAACGCAGTACACGCTCATGGGAAACCTCTATTTCTAATTCTGTTAAACAGATTCAACGCATTAATCAACGACGTAAAACTGGAGGAAATTATCTAACAATAGAAGAATTAAAAGAAACCTTAGATGATGCTTATTCTTCCGCTTTAAGACAAGGGGCATTAGAAGCTTTTGAGGGTATATATCAACCAGAAGAAATTGAGGCTATGATCGATAAAAATAAAATTATTAATCAAGCATTGGAATTAATATTAATCGATTAAGTAACAGGTGACAGTCGGAAACAAATCAGGAGGTTTAAATGTCAGAAACAGTCGCTTAAAGATTAGCAGCCTATTTAAAAACCTTAACAGAGGAAAATTAATGATTAACTTAGAACAAATTCAACAAGATATTAACCAATTACCTGAAGAAGCACAAAACTTACTGATTGATTTTATTGAGTTATTAAAAAAACGCTATTCTTTGGCAAAAAAGCCAGAGATTGCAGCAAAAATAAACCCTGAAGCTCAAAGTACCCTAGACATTTTAAAAGAATCTGGATTAATCGGTTGTATTAGTGCAGAATCAGACCTTTCTACTAATTATAAATCCGTTCTCAAAGAAGGATTAAAAGCTAAATATGATCATCGTTGATACTGGGTTCTGGGTGGCTTTATTTAACAATAAAGATCAATATCATCTAATAGCACAGCAAACCTTAGCACAGTATTCTTCTTAACCCCTAATTACAACTTGGTGTGTTTTAACAGAAAGTTGTCATCTTCTTTTACAACGTTCTCCAAATCTCTATACAGGAGTTGAAAAACAAATAAAATTAATGAACGTATTTGAGAGACATCCCCAAAAATTTCTATTATTTCACCTTGAAAATACTCATCTAGAAAGAATTCAAGACCTTATGAAACAATATCAAAGTCTGCCAATGGACTTAGCCGATGCCTCCCTAGTTATCTTAGCAGAAGAGTTAGGAAATGGACGTATCTTATCAATTGATAATCGAGATTTTAATACCTATCGCTGGAAAAATAAAAAACCCTTTATTAATCTTTTCTCAAATTTCTAGTTAATCAGTAGTCCGTAGAGTGTAGGGTGCGTTAGGCGGCTATCAATTTAGTCAAAAAACCAAAATTAATAATTCGCCGTAACGCACCACCTCTATTATTCAATTGGTGCGTTACGCTATTGAAAGGCGCACCCTACGAGTAATATGACTACAAGCTTTACTGTCTAAGGCGGATTTGCTATGACAGTTTGGCCTTCCCGACTTTATGGGGTAAAATGTTCGTAGGCAATACATTGATCTCTTGCAAGAGGGAAGTAAAATGATTATTAGTCTGATAAAAAAACGAGAAAACTAAAATCTGTTCCCTTATCCCAAACAGTAATACAAAAGTTCTATCACTTACTTATATGGATATTCAAACCCTTTTAGAATGGACAGATAAACAGGTATTAGAGAAAACTGGTAAACATCTTGATTCGTTGCAAGAATCCATCTTACAGGGTATTTGGGAACATCAAGATTACGAAGAAATTGCCAAAGATAATCAGCGCAGTTATGACCATATAAAAAAAGAAGCATGGAAATTATGGCAACTGTTATCAGATGTTTTTCAAGAAGATATAAAAAAGTCTAATGTTCGTTCTATTTTAGAAAATAAAGCTTCATCTACTATTTATCACTTTGTTAACCATCATGGTAATAATATTAGTAATAACCATATAAACATCTGTAGAGAAAATAACCCCTATTCAGAAAACAACTTAAAAAAGTCTTCAAATTTTCCAGATAATGATCATCTATCCCCCATAATTGACTTAACAAAAGCTCCTGAATTAAGGTATAACTATGGACGTAAGTTAGAAATATCAACCTTAAAAGAATGGCTAGATAATAAAACTCGATTAATTACCATTTATGGGTTAACTGGAATTGGAAAAACAGCTTTAACCCTTAAATTAATTTCAGAAATTGCCCCACAATTTGATTATATTATTTACCGCAGTCTGGAAAATATTCCTCAATTAATCGCTCTCAAAGATGATCTAAAACAGTTTTTCAGCCAATCTCTATCAACCCCCTTACCTGATATAATAGATTATCTAAGCTCCTATCGTTGTTTAATTATTCTTGATGATGTGCAGAATATTTTTAAACTGGGGGAATTAGCAGGTAAATATTTAAGCGACTGTCAGGATTATCATAAATTTTTTCAGCAAATTGCTACCACATCTCATCAAAGTTGTTTGATTTTAATTAGTTGGGAACTTCCCAGAGATTTTGTCACCTTAAAATCCGATAAAATTAAAACTTTATACCTGCAAGGTTTAACAACAGAATTTGAAGAAATATTCAAAGAATACGGTTTAAAAAGTGAGGAGAAATGGACGGAACTGAGCGAACTTTATCAAGGTCATCCTAACTGGTTAAATATTATCTCCTCAACTATTATTGAGCTATTTGATGGAGAAGTGTCCTTATTTTTAGAACAAATGAAAAATGAAATTTATTTAGGGGATATGGAAGACTCGATCGAATGTCATTTACAGCGTTTATCCGCAACAGAAAAAAAGGTGATACACTGGTTAGCTAATCAAACTGAAGCGGTAGAAAAGTTTCCCAAAACTGGTAATCTTGACCTTTCTCAATCTGAATTTTGGGCAGCTATTCAGTCATTAATGAGACGCTGTTTACTGGATAAATTACCATCAGAAACCTCGTCCTATTTTCCTATTAATCCTGTCTTTAAATTCTATCTTAAAAGAAATCCTAACGATTAGAAAAAATTTATCTTATTATAAATATATGTGTACCGCAACGCAGAAACCCGCAGGATCGCTTTCCAGTATATCCTATTTTCTATACACCTGATCGTGACTACCAATATCAATTAACAAGATGATAACTTCTAAATATTCTCCATCTTCCGAAAAACTAAAAATAATTCGACAATCGTAAGCTACAGTACAAGACCATAACTCTTCTAAATTACCACTTAACTTATGGGTTTTTAAAGACAGTGTAAATGGGTCTTCTGCCAGTTTTCTAAGTACATCGAAAATTTTAGGTTTTAACTGGGGATTTTTCTTGATTAGCTTCTTAAACGAACGCTTAAACCCATCACTCCATATTAGACCCATTGTTAATCCTCATTCAAATCGGCAATCAAATCTTCTACGGTTCCCCTTCTGGCCGTTCCAGTAGCGATCGCCTCTTTCAATTCCTTAAAATTAGCTAAAATTTCTCTTTCTCTTGCTTTGGCTCTATATTGAGACAAAATCTCTAACAATGACTCCTGTTCATCCTCTGATAAATTCTCAAAAGATTTGATCATTTCTTGCAAAGTCATCATTTTACCTCTTAACTCTCGATAAAAACCTGGGATCTCTTATTCTTTGTGTGATCAGTTTAACTTATATCCCACATTCCGCACCCTCAACTGTCACATAAGCTGTCCCCCTCCAGAGACTTGAGTAAAAATACTTAGCTGGTCAAGGTTTTCTCGGTGGCCGCTAGGGGGGTCTTGAGACCCCTAATTAGGGTCTGCTGAAAAAGTTTTT
>NZ_JAPZQJ010000290.1:0-26703 GCF_027530405.1 Microcystis sp. LE19-41.2A
TGAATCTCATTTTTGCCCTCTAAAATATTATTTATGCTAGATATCTATAGGTGTGTTGATTCATGAATCAACCCTACCCACACCCTAGAGCGCATTAGTTTTTCGGTGGGATGCTTACAGGCAGCTGCTGATATATCTGTAATAATCTAAGAGTCACTCGACCGAATCTAAGACCTAATTGGTTAAGCCAAAAGCTTTGATATGCTTAGTTTATAACCTTCTTTTTAGGTAGGAGAATTGTCAGATTCTGTCTTTTGCCTCTTGCCTGTTGCCTCTTGCCTTCAGAAGCTGATAATTGCTGATTGTCGGTATTTCTGTAAGTGTGAGATGCACCCAAACTAACACACCTAAAATTGTTAATTAACGCATGGTGACGAATTCCTCGGCAGCACTGGGATGAATGCCGACAGTGGCATCAAAATCGGCTTTTGTTGCGCCCATTTTTACGGCAATGGCTACTCCTTGAATAATTTCGGCGGCGTGATCTCCCACCATGTGCGCCCCGAGAATTTTACCACTTTCCTGATGGACAACTAATTTCATCAAAGTTTTGTCCTCTCGGCCTGGTAAAACATTGTAACCGGGGCGGAATTTAGACCGATAAACTTTAATTCCCGTGTCACCATATTGTTTTTTTGCTTGCAATTCTGTTAATCCCACCGTCGCCGCTTCAGGAGTAGAAAATACTGCCGAAGGAACATTTTCATAACTCATTAACCGGGGTTTATTACCAAAGACTGTATCGGCAAAAGCTCGCCCCTGATTAATGGCCACGGGAGTTAAATTAATTTGATCAGTACAATCGCCCACGGCATAGATATTATCTTCGCTGGTTTGGCTATACTCGTTGACGACAATTGCCCCATTTTTTACCTCGACATTGACATTCTCTAAGCCCAATTTTTCCAGCTTAGGAATTCTTCCAGTAGCGGCTAATCCTAGGGCATCAACAAATAAGATTTCTGAGGTTTCTTGACCCTGAATATGTACTTTTAAACCCTCAGCAGTTTTCTCGATCGAAGTGGGGAAAGTTTCGGGCATAATTTTAATTCCCTGACGGATCATTTCCGCTTGAATCTCATCGCGGATATCCTCATCAAACCCTCTTAAAATCTTGTCTTTACGGATTAACTGCACCACTTCTGTCCCTAATCCGTGCATAATACCAGCAAATTCTACCCCAATATATCCCGCCCCTAAAACTATAATTCTTTTCGGTTGTTCTGGCAGTTGAAACATGGCATCAGAAACTACTGTATGTTCGATCCCCGGAATATCAGGTTTAACGGGATGTCCCCCCACGGCAATTAAAATTTTATCGGCAGTAATTTTCTGATCTCCCACCTCCAGGGTATGGGTATCAAGAAACTTGGCATAATTAGGAAAAAGCGTCACTTGAGAATTATCGAGCATCTTTTGATAAATGCCATTCAAACGTATAGTTTCCTGATTAACGGCGCTAATTAATTTTTGCCAATTTAACTGACTCTCTACTGGACTCCAACCGTAACCTTCCGCATCCTTAAATAGTTGCGGAAAACGACTAGAATAAACCATTAATTTTTTAGGAATACAACCGCGATTAACACAGGTTCCTCCCAAACGATCGTATTCTGCTAATCCCACTTTTGCCCCGTATTCGGCTGCCCGTCTAGCGGTGGCAATACCACCAGAACCACCACCAATCACCAATAAATCAAAATCATAACTCATAAAAACATCCTCGCAAATGAATAGAAGTTTGACGGAATCAAGAAACTTTTTTGGCAAAAAGGGGAGCGAATATCTCGGATCAATCCCTAACTGAATCTATCGAGTAACTAGCAGAATATGGTCACTAATGCTGCTAAATTAGAGTCAATTTATTTACTAAGTAGCTGGTTATAATTAAATTAAAAATGGATTTTAGGTTCGATCCCCCTGCCCCCCTTGATAAGGGGGGTGCCGATCCCCCCTGCCCCCCTTGATAAGGGGGGTGCCGATCCCCCCTTAGTCCCCCCTTAATAAGGGGGGCATCTGATAATTTTTAACGCCTACCTACTGCCAAGACTTAATTCTATGCTAACACGCCGCTCGAAATTATCTTTTCTCTTGGGGACTTGTTCCCTATTTCTCTGGGTAAACCATCCCGTCACCCTCGCAACCCCCATCAGTCAAGACAATTCTCTCCCTTCCCAGTTTATCTGTCCGGCAGACTTAGCCACCAGGATCGATCGCATTTTGGCCCGCCCCGATTATCAAGGCGCTTATTGGGGAATTTTAGTAAAATCCCTCAATTCTGACCAAAATATCTATAGTCTCCACGAAAATAACTTTTTTACTCCCGCTTCTACTGCGAAATTATTAACCACTGCTGCCGCTTTCAGCAAATTTAACCGCGATTATCGTCTGAAAACCCCCATTTTAGCCCAGGGCAACCCCCCCGATTTAGAAACTTTAACCTTAGTCGGGAGGGGAGATGCAACCATAACCACAGAAAAGTTAGAAAAATTCGCAGAAAAGTTAAAAGCACAGGGAATTAACTCAATTTATCGCTTAATTGTCGTTGCTAGTCCTTTTGTCGTCTCCGATAGTCAAAAAACCTGGGAATGGGAAGATGTCTTTTTTGACTATGCTGTACCCGCTTCTAGCTTGGTTTTAAACGAAAATTCCGTCACTTTAAAGCTTTTACCGCGACAATTGGGGCAAAGCTTAGATTTACAATGGTCTGATCCCATTGCCGCTAAACAATGGCTAATTGAGAATCAAACCAGCACCGCAGCGCAAGGAAGCCCGAATACTCTGGCAATTAAGGGCAATTTAGCCAATAATCGCCTGATTATCACTGGTTCTCTGGCTATTGATAGTCAAGATGATTTTAATTTAGCTATTCCCCAACCCTCGGAATATTTCCTGGCTCGCTGGCGTAATATCCTTGAAAAAGCGGGAATTACCGTTAAAACCGCCGAAATTAGCTCAGAAATTCGCGGCGATGAAATCACCAATTTAGAATCAGAACCCCTAGCATATTTGGTGGAAAAAGTCAATAAAAATAGCGATAATTTACTAGCCGAAACCCTACTACAAATGATCGGCGGTGTCTCGGGATTGCAAGAAACTTTAACAAAACTGGGAATTAACAGCGATAGTTATAAAATCGCCGATGGTTCGGGGCTATCACGACAAAACCTGATTAAACCCAATACTTTAGGAGAAATCTTAAAACTAATGGCAGAAAATCCTGATTATCGGCGTTCTTTAGCCATTGGCGGCATTGATGGCACTTTAACCAATAGATTTCGCCAGACTCCCCTAGAAGGACGATTACAGGCAAAAACTGGGACTTTAACCGGAGTTAACGCCCTCGCCGGTTATCTAGAAACCGCGGACAAGCAACCCCTAATCTTTAGCATAACCGTAAATAACAGCGATCAACCCGCCACCACCCTCAGAAACGGCATCGATGAGGTGATTTTGCTCCTAGGACAGTTAAAACGCTGTTAATCTTTAGGAGGCAAAAGGCAAAAGGCAAAAGGCAAAAGGCAAAAGGCAAAAGGCAGCTTTGTTCTCCCCAACACCCCAACACCCCAATACCCCACTACCCAACCCGCAACCAATTCGATCGAGCCATTTAAGTAGGGAGGCACAATTATTTGTAGGATGGGTTAGCGGTAGCGTAACATGAGCGGGGGTTGGGTTTCATGCTTCAACCCAACCTACGTTCATCTTATATTTAATTCCACCCACCCACTTAATCACAGAAGACTGTATACTTTTGTAAAAATTGCTTCTAGCTGACCTGTAGATTAATCGACGGAGTATTGATATATGTATATAGTTCAGGTTGCCTCTGAGTGCGCCCCAGTGATTAAAGCTGGGGGATTGGGGGATGTGGTATATGGATTGAGTCGAGAATTAGAAATTCGCGGTCATTGCGTGGAGCTAATCCTACCCATGTATGATTGTATGCGCTACGACCAAATTTGGGGCTTACACGAGGCTTATCGGGACCTGTGGGTACCTTGGTACGGTGGGGCAATTCACTGTAATGTTTTTTGTGGTTGGGTACACGGGCGCTTGTGTTTCTTTATTCAACCCAATTCGGGCGATAATTTCTTTAATCGCGGTACTTACTACGGTTGCAAAGACGATAATATGCGTTTTGCCTTCTTCTGCAAAGCCGCTTTAGAATTTTTGCTCAGAAGTAATAAACGTCCCGATATAATTCATTGTCACGACTGGCAAACCGGTTTAATTCCGCCCTTACTTTTTGAAATTTATAAATATCATGGCATGGGCAATCAGCGCGTTCTCTACACCATCCATAACTTTAAACATCAAGGATTTGCTGGTGCGGAAATTCTCAGGGCAACAGGATTAAATAACGATACTTACTACTTTAGCTATGCCCGAATGCGCGATAACTTCAATCCTTTTGTGATTAATTTTATGAAAGGTGGTATCGTCTTTTCCAACTATTTCAACACCGTCTCACCCCACCATGCTTGGGAAGCACACCACACCGATGTTAGTTACGGTTTAGGTCATACAATTCACCTACATCAACACAAATTTACTGGCATTCTCAACGGTTTAGATTACAATATCTGGAATCCAGAGGTGGATAAATTTATTGCTGCACCCTACGGTGTTGATAGCTTCTCCGAGAAGGCACGCAATAAAAAGGCACTGCGAGAAAGACTCTGGTTAAGAGATGAACCAGAAAAGCCCTTAATTTGTTATGTCGGTCGTTTAGATGACCAAAAAGGCGTACATTTAGTTCACCATGCCATGTATTATGCCTTAGCTCGCGGGGCGCAATTTGTCCTCTTAGGTTCCGCCACCGAATCGTTAATTAATAACTGGTTCTGGCATGAGAAAAATCACCTAAATAATAACCCTGATGTCCATATTGAATTGGGCTTTAATGAGGAATTATCTCACCTCATTTATGCGGGGGCCGATATGATTGTGGTTCCCAGTAATTTTGAACCCTGCGGACTGACACAAGTAATCAGCTTAAAATACGGAACCGTTCCCATCGTCCGGGGAGTTGGTGGTTTAGTTAATACGGTTTTTGATCGCGATTATGATACCTATCACCAACCCGAAGAACGCAATGGTTTTGTCTTTTTTGATCCCGATAATAATGCCCTCGAATCAGCCATGTCCCGGGCATTAGAATTGTGGTACACTCAACCAGAAGAATTCCAAAAATTAGCGATTCAAGGCATGGAATGCGATTACTCTTGGAATCGCCCCGGGGAAGAATACGTTGCCCTGTATGAAATGATTCGCCACAAATAAACTGCATCTTGCCCCTAGCAATTCCCTGGCAGTTGTCAACAGAAATTCGAGGAATAGATTTGTTGAAATTTCCGGGGAATTGCTTTAGTTTTGACCGATTGCTGACTCCTAACCCCACCAAAAAACTTTTTGCCGCAAACCCTACCTAGTAGAGCAGAAATGTTAACTTTGCTTGGTATTCTTGGGTGAGGGGATGACTAACTCCTAAAATCTGAAATATGGCTAACATGGCTTTTCTTGCCCCATCCTGACGATATTTTCTACTTTCTCCCACCAGGCTGATCAGTTTATCTAAAGCGGCGGCATAATCTTCTTTTAATGCGGAATTAATCCCAGTAAAAAATATCGCATCGAGGGGATTATTTTCTGGTTTTAACTGTTGAAATTCTAGGAGAGTTTTCCAACCTTTGATCAGGGGATTTTCTTCTTTAATAGCACTGATTAATCGGTAAGCATCAGACCATTTTTCTAGACGCATGAGAAATTTTACCGCCATAATAACTAATCGTGGTTCGTTGGGATATTTAGGAAAAAGACGATCAAATAATTGTTTAGCTGCGGGCAAATTATCGAGGGCAATCGCTTCTTGTATTTCTGCTAATCCTGTTTCTAATTCCGATTGTAAATCGAGACGGGAAAATAAGTCTCTAATTTGTTCTTCTGGCAAAGCACCAACAAAACAGGGTAACACTTCTCCCTTGCTGACAATTCGCACATCGGGAACTCCTTCTACATCGTATTGTTCCGCTAATTCGGGATTTTTATCTATATCTATTTTGGCAAGGATAAAATTATATTCACTTGCTAGTTTTTCTAGCATCGGTTTTACCAATTTACAGGGTCCACACCAGAGAGCATAAAAGTCTAAAATCACTGTATTTAGATAGGACTTCTCGATCACTTCACTGTCAAAATTTGTCCCATCTACCTCAATAGAATATCCCATCTATTTCTCCTGTAATAACTTATTTTCAGCTAGTTTTGTCTCACTTATCTCTTTTATCCAAAGGGCTAATCCTCCCCCTCGTCCCCGGGCTGCCATCATTGTTTCTGTGATCAAAAAATAGGCAAAAAATGCCTGTTTTTTGATACTTTCCTGATAAAAATTAGCTTCACTTACCTGGCCATTTCTAATAAAACCTGAATAGAGAGAGCGATTAAATAGGGTTAGGTTGAGCCGGGTAAAATCAAAGGCAAGAAGACGGGTTTTAGGAAAAAACTTAACTGGACCGCTTACGGATAGTTTTACTGCCCCTAAAACTATCTGATTGCTGACGCTTCCAGAGATAAATTCTCCCGGTTCTAAACTCTCATTTCTTTGGTAAGAGATGGTAATTTTTAACCAGGACGGTAGATAGCGACCCTTACCCAAAACGATTCCCGCTCTCTTTTTAGCTTTTTGAGTTCCCGTGATAAAGTATAATCGCCAAGTACCGACTAAAGCCGCAAAAGTAAGATTTTCTTTAGTTTTTTTATTGTTTTTTTCTTTTGTTAAGAGAAATTCTAGCAATTGAGATACAGGGGGGCGATTATTGTCCTCAAGTATTAGGGGTGAGTCGAGATTTCTAACCATGATTTCAGACAGTGCCAAGATATTTTAGCTGAAGCTACCGAACTCGAAAAAGCGAGCGATAAACCGGTTGACCCTTATTATAAGTGGACTTTTCCCTCTCCGTCGGTACGGGGAAAATATTTTCCTCTAACCAGGGGGTTTGATGTTGCCGAACAAAATTGGGATGTGCTTGAAATCTCTCGGTCATTTCCAGGGCGATCGATTCCACATCCGACTGTAAAAAAACCCAGCCCCCAGCTACCATATACTTAGCCAAAGCTATGACTAATTCTGGCTGCACAACCCGACGCTTGCTGTGACGCTGTTTAAACCAAGGATCGGGAAATTGAATCGACACCCAAAATAACTTATCCGCGGGCAAAGATTGCAGTAAAATTTCTGGGGCAACATTCATATTGCCAAAAACAAAAGCGAGATTACTTAATCCTAACCTTTCCCGTTCCTGATTCGCTTCAATTACCAAAGGTTGACGAATTTCAATCCCCAAAAAATTAATTTCTGGCTCTACTTGGGCCATTTGTAACAAAAATTTACCCCGCGCACAACCAATGTCAAGATGGAGAGGTTGCGTCATATCCTGATAAACTTGATTCCAATCGGGGGGAGCGATCGGATGGCGATATTTATGACTTAAGGGATTGACGTGCTGACGAACGCGAACTTTAGCCAAAGATATTTTCTCCTCATTTCTCCTCGATCGATCTAGTTTACCGATATTTAGCCCAATTCAATGCGATGAATTTCCGTTTCGCCATTCTCAGCGATCCTCATATCGCTTTACCCACAACCATTTTGAACCATTCTAATCGCTTTCATCTGGTGGAAGTGAGTATTCCAGCTTTAAAAATTGTTTTAGACCATCTCATCACCCTTAACCTCGATTTTCTGCTGATTGCTGGCGATTTAACCCAAGATGGTGAACCAGAAAATCATCGTTGGTTAGCCGATTGTTTAGCCACTTTACCCTTCCCCGTCTATGTGGTGCCTGGTAATCATGATGTTTTGAGTTTAACCGCGACGGAAAACCAGATCGGTTTAGGAGATTTTCCCTTTTATTATCAACAATTTGGTTACAGCAATCCCGAACAAATATACTACCAAAAAGAAATTTTACCCGGAGTGCAATTAATCGGTCTTAATTCTAATCAATTCGATGAGCAAGGTGGACAAATTGGCAGTTTAGATGCAGAACAATTGCATTGGTTAAAACAGACTTTACCCGCGCTAAAAAACGATCTAGTGATGGTGATGATCCATCATAACGTTATCGAGCATTTACCCGGACAAAGCAATCATGAATTAGGTAAACGCTATATGTTGGCTAATGCGGTAGAACTGCTCGATATACTACAGGAAAACGGCGTAAAATTGTTGATTACTGGCCATCTCCACGTGCAGGATCTGGCTTTTACTAGAGGTATCTATGAAATTACCACCGGTTCCCTCGTCAGTTATCCCCATCCCTACCGGGTGCTAGAATATTGCGAAAACACGGTTGAATTAGCCATAGAATCCTTTCATCTGCAAAATATACCCGGATGGGAGAATTTACCCGCTATTTCTCGGCAATGGTTAGGCGATCGCTCTTATCCTTTTATGATGCGTTTGTTAACCTGCCATCCCCTCAATCTTCCCGTGAGTCTAGCGGAGGAATTAGCCCCGAAATTACGAAATTTTTGGGCAGATGTGGCTAAAGGTGACACAATCTTCGATTTTAGCGATTTTCCGCCCCTAGCACGCCGTTATTTTTACGCTTTCAGTGCCATCGATCCCCTCGGTAATCCTCATTTTATCGACAATCAAGCCGTAATTAGGGTTTGCTGAAAAAGCTTTTCCTAGGGGCAGGGTGTGGGGTGTGGGGTGTGGGGTGTGGGGTTTTACCGATTTTCAGGTGGTCAATTACCTAATTTTCAGGGAAAAAGTACCTGAATTTTCCCCCCAATCACTCCAAAGGTCGGCACTTTTTGAGGGAAAACAAGTCTAAAAGTCTTATACAACAAGGTTTTTAGATTTATTCAGCAAGCCGTAATTAGTTTCAAGCATCAGTTCAGTTATCGGCGCTCAAACTTGCTGGTGGAGATGGGAGAATAGCTGCAACAAATAATTAACTATAGCTTATAGTTAAAGGACTATCCGGCAGCGCGACCGCTATCTTGGCAGAAAATATCAAAAAAAATCAATGGAAGCAATTAAAAAGGAATTGAAAAAAATCGGTTCTCTTGCCCTCTTTTTTTTCTTGGCTTTCGGTTATATTCTTCTGATCATGAAATTATTTCTGGAAGAATATTCGATTACTACCTACGTTTTGGGTAAAGCGAGCTTAGGGGCGATCATTGCGGCAAAAACCGTGGCCATTCTCGACGCAGCCATGAAGCTAGAATGGTTAGAAAATCGTCCCCGTTACCTTAGTGTTCTGTATCGAACCTTTGTTTATACCCTAGCAGCACTGATTCTCGGCTCGATCGAGGCTTTTCTGGAAGCTTATCGGGTAACGCGGGTGATTTCGGAGGCAATGGCCAAATTTTGGCAAAGGGAAAGTTTCTCTCAAATCCTTGCGGTTACTCTCTGTCTCGCAGTGGTTTTTTGTCTCCACAATCTCTGGCACGAAATCGATCGCTCTTGGGGTAAAGGCAAATTGAGAAAATTTTTTCTCGGTCGCTCCTAGAGTAGAGCAGTTATCTTAATGGTGAGATAGCAAGTTTTCCTTTTCGGGAGTCGGGAGATAAGAGTCAGGGATTTAGGGAGATAGGGAGATAGGGAGATAGGGAAATTTCAGCTAAATTCCCCACTACCCCCCACACCCCACACCCCACACCCCACACCCCACTACCCCAACACTCCACTTAAGAAGTATGTGCGATCGCCCTATCTTTCCAGGGCAACCGCTGCTACGATAAAATACGGGTGAAAAATTGCTAATCCAAGGAGTACAGACGTGATTGAACCTTTAGTGCTAGGGATTGTCCTAGGCTTAATTCCCATTACCCTAGCGGGTTTGTTCGTTGCCGCCTACTTACAGTACAAACGGGGCAATCAATTCGGCTTAGACTAAATCTATCACGCCAATCCCCCGAATTGAGAAAATCTCCCGTCAAGCTAGGCACTAGACGGGAGATTTTCAACAGGACAAATTTGCCACTTAACAGATTGTGGCTGCCGGCGTTGCCATCCCCGCAAAACTCCTCTGTCTTTTTGGGAAAGCGATCGCCAAAAAACCAAAGGCTACACGGCTGTTAAACTAGGAAAACGAATGACGGTTTCCGTATATTCGGGAACCCATCCGGCGGTAGTGGTGAAGTAACGCACTGCTTTAACTCGTTTACTGGCAGTGAGGTGAAACCAGTGTTCGCTATGGGCGGGAACATTGATGTATTCTTGAGGTTGAATAGTTAATTCCCCCTGAGAACCATCGGCAAAGACAAAGCCAAAAACCCCCTCCCCATCAATGATATAACGCACCTCATCGTCGGCGTGGGTGTGACAGCGCTCGAACTTTGCCAGTAAAGTGTCGAGATTGGGAATTTCAGGGTGTAAAACGATTAAATCTCTGGCTTGATAACCCGCTTCTTGTTTAAGTTGCTCAAAATAACCGTCTAAGCTGGTTAAAACTATTTCTTTTTCTTCGTCAGTCAGAGAAGCTTGCTTAAGTAGCTGACGAGTGGCTTCGTTTTCGATCGGCCAATAGTTTAAAGTAACATTTAATTTGGCCAATTCCAGACTAATATCGGCTAACTGGGTATAGGTTGTCCCATTCTCTAAGCGTAGTATCGCCATTAGTGATCATCCTCAAGATTACTTTTTCCATTTTAAAGTTTTCCAGAGAGAAGCCGCTCGATTTTTTGCCCCTCGATCTCTTGCCAGTTCCTAGGATTTTCTGCTCAAAAATGCTATTATGGTCTATATATGGGGAATTAGCTCAGTTGGTAGAGCGCTGCGATCGCACCGCAGAGGTCAGGGATTCGAGTTCCCTATTCTCCATTTTCCAGAGATATTAACCGCTTTTCAAGGTTCAAGAAAGATTATGAACCAGTCTCAACTTCCCAAAAAGGCGTTACTTTTATTTCTGGGGAGAATAGCAGAGGATTACTGACAGAAAAGCTAAAAGACTTAACTTGTGGGGGTAATTTTCCTTGAAAAAATGCCATTAATTCCTGAGTATTTCTTGGTAAGTGACTAAGGATAACTCCATTAGCTGAATTATCTTGAACAAAGCGAAAATTGGCTTGAGTTCCATCGAGATAATTAACGTTAATTATCACGGGAGGGATTCTAAATATTTTTTTGATTATTTTACCCAACCAAGAATATTCAAATTTAACTTGAACACGAGTAATCCCACTATTACGAGTAGGTAATTCATAGACTTGATCCCAAGTAACATTAGTAGTCTCTCCTAGAGGGGTTGGAATGCAACGACTGACTTTTTGTTTTTCTAGAAGATAAAAGTTGGTTTTGATTGCGGGGACTTGGAAGGGCGAATTTACCGAGTCAAGTTGATAATTACAAACCACATAGGAAAAGGCTTTAGGTTCATCAAAAAAAGGATGTCTGCCATCAATAGCTTGAAAGTGATAAATCAGATAATCTCTGGGAGATTAAGATAAGCTTTGATAATTTAGTTCATCCAGTTTTTCTGTATAAGCAGAATAGGATTGAATAATCGGCCGCGGTTTCCAATTAAGCTGATTGCCCGGAATAAGTGAAAATTCCCAGGGAATTATATCAATAGTTTTGCCTTGCACTTTTTCCAGCACAGAATCGGGTATTTTGGTAGCGGCAGCAATGACTTGTAAATTTTGAGTTGTACTCCTTTCACCTCGCATTTCTAATTCTCTGGGATTAAGGATAGAGGAAATGACAACCCCAATATTATTAGCCACCCTATCGGGACTGAAATTACTCCACTGGCGAGCATTTTCCAATATAGTCCAATTAGGACTAGAGGTGATAATAATACATCCCAAAAAAATTATTCCCCAAGCACAATAAGCAATTTTCTTCAACCGAGATTTTTTAATAATTGTTGTATAAAGAGAAGCTAAGACAATAACCACAAGTGTAAAAACAACAACGTGAGCATCTTGCCTAACAAATCCATGCTTAAATGATAAAAATATAGGAAAAATATAGGCAATAGCGAGACTAGGGTTTTGGTCTATAATTGCCAGAGACATTAAAAGCAAACTTAAGGACAAGCAGAGCAAGGCAATGAGTAAATGCTGGTAATTTCCTACAATACTCATCGCACTGGAATAACCAGAAGAAATTTGCCAAGAATTGCTCAAATATTCGATGAGAGAGGGAAAATTATTGAGATTAATTGTTTGGATAAGAAGTAACCCATAAAGCCCATAAAATACTAACAGAGGTAAGAAGTTAAGTAAGTAGTTCTGATTAAATAGAAGATAGATTCTGCCTTTGATACCCCTTGCCTCTCTTAATAAGGGGGGTGCCGATGGGCGGCGGGATCTGACAATAAACCAGAGAGTTAAAGCTACTCCTCCAGCAATGCAAAGATTAACTATAATATGAATAAAGGCTCGGTTATAAGAGGCTGGATAGAGAAAAATAAAGGCAATGGAAGGAATGCTTAAAGTTAAGTTAATACCAGCGAGAACATTTTTAATAACTATCGATGGTGACTTCTGAAAATATCCCCGAATAATATTAACAAATATGTAGATAAACAGGCTGCCTGCTAGATAAATTCCTAAAGTTAGTTTGGTGAGTATAGAGAAACCAGTGATCATGCCAATAGCTATAGCTAAATAATTGATGTACTTTTGAAAAAAGTTATCAAAAGACATGAGTATCAGGAGGATAAATGTCATCTGATAATCAACAGTAAAGCCGATACTGTTGTAGGGATTTCCTACTAGGGTAGCAAAAATAATTGACAGCACAAAAACTATTTGATTGCTATAGTCCTTAATAAATAATAATCTGAGAATAACCACTGCTAATAGACAAAGGTCTAGCAACCAGCGAAAATAGATAATTTGGGAAAAGTTGTGATTTAAAGATGTGCCATGAACCAGATAGCCTAGGGGTCCATAGGTGAAGATAATATCTTGTCCAAAAATTAACTGTTTATGGGCAGCATCACTAATAGCAAAAGCCCAAGAAGCATCTAAACCAATTTCTAGCCAATCAATAATAGGCAAATTTGCCAGAAAAAAGTAGGCAGTAATGATAATTAGTATTCCCTTGACGAATACAGGTGATTTGAGAGATTTTTTCTGCATAATTGTTCAGTTAAAAAATACCTTTTAAGTCCTTTTCATAGGTGTGAATCCAATCAAAAATATCTTGGATTAATTTTCTACCGTCTCGCTGGGGTTGCCATGCAGTTATAGAACTGATTTTGCGAGAATCAGTGATAAAAATTGGCATATCTCCGGTGCGATTTTCGGGAATTGCCTCAATCATGATATTATTGCCCGTGATTTCTTGACATAGTTTTGTGGTTTCGTAAAGAGACAAGGAAAAATCTTGCCCACCCCCCACATTAAAAGTCTGCCCTTTGAATTGTTCTAAATTAGCAATCTGAATATCGATTAAATCGAGTAAATCAGCTACATGAAGAAAATCTCTAACCTGTTTCCCTGTACCCCCATAACCGATATATTTTAAGGACTTCTGAAAGTAATGATTAGCCACCCAAAGGGCAAAAACTCCCTGATCAACTTTTCCCATCTGCCAAGGACCAGTTAAAACTCCACAGCGATTAATTAAAGTTCTTAATCCGTAGGCATCCCCATATTCATTAATAATCAGTTCTGATGCTAACTTAGTGGAACCGTAGAGAGAACGGGGCAAATCTAAGGGAAATTGTTCACTGATACCAAAAGCAGAAACCCCGGGTAAATCTTGCTGTTCAGATAACTGAAAACGAGTATCTGTTTCTGTATAGTTTAATTGATTAAGATAGGCAATAGGATAAACTCTGCTGGTGGAGAGAAAAATAAAATCAGCTTGGGTTTGTCTAGCTAATTCTAAACAGTTAATCGTTCCAATTAAGTTTGTTTGCAAAACATAGCCGGGGGAAGTATAACCAGCTAAAACGGAAGGTTCTGCCGAACATTCTAGGATTAAATCCACTGGCAAAGCGGATGCTTCTAAGTCTTCTGCATTTCTGACATCTCCATGAACAAATTCAATTCCCGCTTGTTTGAGACGGGGAATATTTAATTCAGAACCGCGACGTTTTAAGTTATCTAAAGCGATAATTTTCCAATCGGGATAACGTTGGGCTAATCCCAAACCTAAGGAACTGCCCACAAAACCCGCACCACCAGTAATTAACACTTGCCTAGTCATCAAAAATACTCCTCTAGATGATAATTATCAAACAACTTGATTCTTTTTCTGTTTGCGCTTATAGTCGCCTCTAGAAAGGTGTTTTTCTAACCAGATAGAGAGAACTATAAATAAATAACGACTGCCCATTTCCTTGAGTTTTAACTTGGAAACCCCCGTGGTACGATTGCGCCAAGTGATGGGAATTGTCGTATAGGAATATCCTCGCACGATTGCTTTTAAGGGCATCTCTACTGTTAAGTTAAAATGGTGAGACAGTAGAGGTGAGATTCCTTCGATAACATCCTTACGATAGATTTTAAAGGCGTTAGTGGTATCATTAAATTTTAGCCCAAATAAAACTTGAATGAATAGATTAGCCAAACGATTAATGAATAACTTGTGCATGGGATAATCAATAACTTTTCCTCCTTTGATAAAACGGGAACCAAAAACGCAATCGTAGCCTTCTTGGAGTTTATAATAATAGTCCACCATGTTATCGGGAGAGTCGGAATTATCTGCCATTACTACTGCCACTGCATCCCCGCTAAAATTTTCTAATCCACAGCGCACCGCAAAACCAAAACCATTGGGATAATAGTTATTGATGTAGCGAATCCGAGGATTTTCTTGGTTGATTTTTTGCAGAACTGCTTCGGTGTTATCTTTGCTATTGTCATTAACCACTAGGATTTCATAATCAATTTTATCCCGTTCTAAACGTTCGGATATTAAGTGAGTAGTGCTTTCGATGCAATCTTCTTCGTTGTAAGCAGGGATAATTATTGATAGGGTTTTTACCCCATGGTTATCCCTTGATTGACGTGGGTGAGAGTAACCGTCCATCTCGAAAGCTGGTGCTAATCCTTCGGGATAGTACATTTCTGTCTCATTAGTCTTATTCTTGGGTTTAAAAACTAGGCTATCACTGGCAACATAGTTAATACTGGCCCCCACTAAAACCCCAATCATTGTGTTGACTCCGGGGCTAATTCCCAACCAATTTAAGAAGGGAAATATCAAAAAAACTCGCAGTAAAATTGCTAAACCTGCCGAGAGATGATAGAGAGGAAGTTGTATCAAAATCACATCTCTGATTGTCCAATCTCCCCCAGTCCACACCCAGATTCTATAGATAAAGAAACTAGCAATTAAAGATATTTCTATCGAAATAACATTAGCAACATTCTTCAGAAATGGGGTATTAAATCCCAAGTCATCAATGAACCAATAAATTAAGAATAAGTTGATGAGAAATGCCACTCCCCCAGCAATGAGAAATCGAAAAATTTTATTATTGTAGATTTTAGTTAACATAAGGAACTCAACTCAATATAAATTACAGATAATTATCTCTTATTTACCGTGTCTTGTTGTGTATATATCACAACGTTTGTTAGAAAAAACGGGCTTGTCATTAGGATTATACAGGCTATTTAAATATTTTTTATCTTCTCGGTTTTCTCTTGTTTCGTTGCAAAAAACTATCGCCTCAACTTGATGATTAGCTCTTGATAACTCAGAGAAAGCATTTTTTAATTCTTCCTCACTTGCTTCACTATAAATCATTAAGGCACGACGTTGACTGTAGTAAGGTATCATTGAATTCCATTGATGTCCGTAGATTAACAAAACACCATCAGAAGAAGTAATACTTTGGACTTGAGAGGCAATTTCTAAGTAATTGATACTATAAAATTTTGTTTTAGGATGCCAGAAAGCTCGATAAAATTGCAGTTGTGATAACAAAATTAAAGCTAGGAAAAACCAGCCTACAGACTGCCAAATTTTCCGTTGTTTCTCTATTAATCCCATGATGGTAAATCCAGAAGCACCGAGGAGAAAGATAGCATTAGCATAGGGATAATAGTTGTGAACAAAATGCAAATTGGTAAAAATGGCAACTGTCAATATAAATAGTAAACTTAAGCCATAACTTAGTAACTTTTTTGAGGTGAAAATTGGTAATATTACTAAAGCCATAACGCTGATTATCAATCCGCCAAAAACGTCATTTAGAGTCCTAGTTAGATAATTTCTCCACTGTGACCGAGATAATTTTTGAGCGATAGTTCCAAAGTTCCAATCTCTCAAAGCTTTCGAGGTGATAAAATCTGCTGCCATGGGATTGAGTAGCTTTTGGGCATCGGTAAAGTTAACCCAAATTTTGGCTATAAGGAAGGGTATGATTATAAAAACAACGACCGGTATCAATAAATCTTTCGCTAAGTTACGAGATGAGTCTTTCTTAAACCAATTAATACCTATCCAGACACAAGCTAAAATTAAAAATCCAGCCATAGTCGTTACTTTAGTCAGACTGGCAGCGATTCCAAAAAGACAGGCTAATAAGGCAATAATTGGCGATTTATAGCGAAAATAAACAGCAATACAGGCAAGATAAGCTAAAGAGAAAAATAGGGCGGTTGATTCAATCATGAATGTTCTGGCCCAAAACAGATAAAGGGGACTGGCTAAAAATAAACTCAAAAACAGCCAACGGAAAGCTCGCGCTACTTGTAAATAAGATAGGATTACATATATAGGAATCAAACTTAAATAAAAGAAAAAAGCACTCACAAATCTACCAGTTTGGTCAATGGGAGTCTGCAAAAGCTTAACTAAAATAGCCACTATTCCTTGATAGAGCGGAAACTCCAGCGGAATTGACCAAGGCACTCCTAAAACAGGGGTTTCATAGGCTAACCAAGGACTACCTTTGAGTAAATAAAAGACCGAGATGGCCGTTTGAGTTTGACGAAAGGCGTGAGCATCTATCAAAGGATTATTCCAGCCCCTGCTAATCGCCCACAAACTATGGATTAAGCAAACTGCAAAAATTAACAATAATATTTTCTCAGTCCATGATTTAAAAGCAAGCATATTTGACCATCTCCAGTTTTTTAAACGCCTATACGCACAGACCCAGATAGTTTTGACATAGTAATCTAATGATCTACTATAACCAACGGCTAACGTTTTGACTAAAAATCTCTTTGAGAATATCTGTTACTGTGTAGGTTAACTGCCAATCAGGATAATGATTTTTAAACTTACTCACATCAGAAATCCACCAGATATGATCACCAATGCGATTAGTCTCCACATACTGCCAGTTTAACTTTTTATCCGCAATCGCTTCACATTCTTGAATAGCTTCTAACATGGAACAATTACTAAAGCGACTACCACCGATATTATAAACTTCTGCTACTCGCGGGGTCTGATAAAAATGATAGAAAGCATTGACGAGATCGTAACTATGAATGTTATCGCGTACCTGCTTACCCTTATACCCATAAATACTGTATTCTTTGCCGATCATCGTACATTTCATTAAGTAGGATAAAAAACCGTGTAATTGCGTTCCCGAATGACTTGGACCGGTTAAACAACCGCCGCGAAAAGAGGCTGTTTTCATCTCAAAATAACGACCGTATTCTTGTACTAACACATCCGCCGCCACTTTCGAGGCACCGAACAAAGAATGTTTACAAGCATCAATACTCATCAACTCGTCAATACCATGAGCAAAATAAGGATGATTTTCCGAGATTTCCCAACGTAATTCTTTTTCTACTAAAGGTAATTCATTCGGTCTATCCCCGTAAACTTTATTGGTGGAACAGAAAATAAATACTGCTTGGGGACAGTGTTGACGAGTATTTTCTAATAATACTAAAGTTCCGTTAGCATTGACACTAAAATCCATATAGGGATCCTTTGCTGCCCAATCGTGGGAAGGTTGCGCCGCCGTGTGGATAATTAAGGATATATCATGACTATAGGTTTTAAATATATCTGCAATAGCTTCATGATCCCGAATATCCACAGCATGGTGAATGTATTTATCCCCGTAATCTTGGGATAATTTGGCTCGATTCCACTCCGTTGAAGCGTCTTCGCCAAAAAATACCTGACGCATATTATTATCGATACCGACGACGGTATAACCCCGATCACAAAAAAATCTTACTGATTCGGAACCAATTAAACCAGCAGAACCGGTTACTAGAACGATCGCCATAACTATATCCTGAATTTTTTGCCCAGTTGTTCAGAAATTTCCCAAGTTGAGAAAACTTTCTCCGACTTTACTAGATATGTTCGCCTTTGTCAATTAAACCCGCGGAGATACCCTTAATTGCGGCAATTCCCTGAAAAATGATCGTCTTATCCACTAGGGGTGATTTAATGGCCTTTTCTTGCCAGTAATCCCTAATTAAGTCCCCATCTCCCCCCGTTAAAATTATCCCGCTCTCTGGATATAAATTTAACCATTCCTGACTGAATTTTTCTATTCCCGCCAAAATTGTATAAATTATCCCACTTCTTATCCCTTCTGCTGTTTCTTTTGCCCACATCTGCGGTAATCTTTCCGGTAAGGACACCTCTGGTAAGGCTGCCGTCCGTTCCCTTAAACTGGCTAATTGCACCTTTAACCCGGGTACAATTGCCCCCCCCACTAGCTTTTTATCCCCATCCACTCCCGTAAAAGTTAAGGCTGTTCCCGCATCGATGACTAAACAGGGAAATCCGTATTTTTTTCCCGCACCTAAGACAGCTAAAGCTCGATCGATGCCGAATGTCGGATATAAATCCAGTAAAGGAATATCTTTTAAAGTAATTCTCCGTAAATTGCCATAATTTGCCCATAATTCTCTTTGGTTAGGAACCACCGAGGCGACAATCAATGCACAGTTACATTTATTTGTCAAGAGTTTAGGGAAAATTTGTTGCAAAAATTCATTACTTAGGGGTTCGTTCAGGTGAGGAGTATCGAGACAAGCTAACAGGGTTTGACCGCAAAAATACCCCCAATGTAGCCGAGAATTGCCGATCATCAAACCTATCCAGTCAGTATCTTGCTCAGTCATTTATTTAGTGGGAAGTGGGAAGTGGGGAGTGGGAAGTGGGGAAGTGGGGTGATGGGGAGAATAAATAAAAATAATCTCCTGACGACCGGCTCCTGACTCCTGACTACTGACTGCTGTTGATCAAAGTAATTACCGTCACTTCGGGGGGACAAAAAAGACGACCGGGAAAATAGGTTCCTAAGCCTCGATTGACATATAATTGATTTTCCCCGACTCGGTGAAATCCCTCGGACCATTGCCAGTATCGGACTACTCTGCTAAACTGCCGGTGAAAGGGAACCCATTGACAATATGGTTCCGGCAGCGATCGCCTAAGTTTCTCTAAAACTATCGGTAGGGAACCCATACCCGGGATAGTCACTTGGCCTCCGTGGGTATGACCGGATAACTGCAAATCCACGCGCCAATCCCTTAAAACCATGGCTGTATCGGGATTGTGGGAAAGGACAAGTCTGGGTATATCGGGAGCAATTTGCTCAAGGATTTGCGGTAAAAATTCCCCGGACCAATAATCGGCCAATCCGACGATGGGAAAATTTTCGCCGTAGGGTGTGGCGATTTCATTCCAGAGTACCCGAATTCCCACGCTAGTTAAGGCTGCTCTGACGGTTTCCCTTGCGTGGGGAGGATAACTGTCATGATTTCCTAAACAAGCATAAATACCCCCTTGACTTTCGAGAGCTTTTATGCTATCAACTAGGGCAAAAATTGGCCTGGGACTATCGGTAATAAAGTCCCCCGTCAGGAAGATGAGATCGGGTTTTTCTTGATTAGTAATGGCGATCGCTTCTTGCAGGACAGCTACAGGCAAATGCTGTGCATCGCAGTGCAGATCTGACCACTGCACCAACTTGATCCCTTGCAGATGTGCCGGTAGGCCGGCAATTGCGATCGTTAATCTTTCTACCTGTAAGGATTCTAGCCAAAAGGGTCGCATCGGTGAGCCGTTGTCGGTGAGTAGTTACCGAAAAATTGGGTGTGTCAACAGTCTATCAATTCCCGATGGGGTTGTTGGGGGATGCTTCCGCAAACATCCCTCTTTTGACCATTAGCCTGGAAATTTACTGATAATTCTTTCCATAGCGGCCTCGACGTTGGCACGACTATTAAAAGCCGACAGCCGGAAATAACCCTCTCCGGCGGCCCCAAAGCCAGATCCGGGGGTCCCCACCACATTACAGGTATGTAGCAGTTTATCGAAGAAATCCCAACTCGATAGACCTTGGGGCGTTTTTACCCAAACGTAGGGCGCATTTACGCCGCCATGGACTTCTAAACCGGCGGCGGTTAATTTTTCTCGGATAATTGTTGCATTTTGTAAATAAAACTTGACAAGTTCTTCTACTTGTGCTTGTCCTTCCGGGGAATAAACCGCCTCGGCCCCCCGTTGGACAATGTAGGAAACGCCGTTAAATTTGGTCGATTGCCGACGATTCCACAGTTTCCAGAGTTGCACATCGCTGCCGTCGGCCGCTTTGGCCGTGAGACTTTGGGGAACCACGGTTAAAGCGCAACGGGTCCCAGTAAAACCAGCATTTTTAGAAAAAGAGCGAAATTCGATCGCACATTGCCGCGCCCCCTCGATTTCGTAGATGGAGTGGGGTAAACTGGCATCGGTGATAAAGGCCTCGTAGGCTGCATCAAAAAAGATAATCGATCCGTTGGCCCTAGCATAATTAACCCAAGCTGTCAAGTGTTCTTTGGTAGCCGTGGCCCCGGTGGGATTATTGGGAAAACAGAGATAGATTAAATCGACTTTTTCCGTCGGAATCTGGGCAGTAAAGTTATTTTCGGCGGTAATTGGCAGATAAATCAAGCCCTCGTATTCGCCGCGTTCGTTGACCTCTCCCGTGTGTCCAGCCATAACGTTAGTATCGACGTAAACGGGATATACTGGGTCAGTAACAGCGATCGAGTTATTATCTCCAAAAATATCGAGAATATTGCCCGTATCACACTTAGAACCGTCGGAAATAAAGATTTCATCGGCATTTATATCACAGCCGCGAGCCTGAAAATCATGGACGGCGATTTTCTCCCTTAACCAAGCATAACCCTGTTCGGGCCCGTAACCCTTAAAGCTAGAGCGATCGCCCATTTCCTCCACCGCTTTGATCATTGCCTCGCGACAAGCTAGGGGCAAAGGTTCGGTGACATCCCCAATCCCCAGACGGATAATATTAGCATCGGGATTAGCTGCCGCAAAAGCTTGGACTCGTCGGGCAATTTCTGGGAAAAGATAACCCGCTTTTAGTTTTAAGTAATTACTGTTAATGGTTGCCATAATTATTCTCGTTTCAGTCGCAACCTTTAATTCTATAATAGTCGGTCATCAGCCGTCAGTTTCGATCGCCCTCCTTCACGGACTGGGAGTGAGTGTAGGCGGTTGTCTTTCGATATACAATCAGAGAAAAACCTCTTAATAACTGACATTAGTATGGGTGAATCAAAACGTCGTCAATCGGCCCTGGGTGATAAGTATGGACAGGAAGAAAACATCCTGCCTTGGCTACCGATTACTAAAAGTCAAGCATCCCAAGCTTACAAGTTAACCACTAGGGGTGCCTGGATTGGTATAGGAGTTTTAGCTGGGGTTTGGGTAGTTATTCGCTTTGTCGGGCCGGCCTTCGGTTGGTGGAATGTCCAATAACTGGTTAAAGCTGCATCAGTTTGGGGGTTAGGGTTTTAGGGTTTTAGGGTGTTGGGGTTTTAGTTGAAATTCCCCCACTTCCCCACTTCCCCACTTCCCCACTCCCACCAAAAAATTAATTTTGTTGGTTTGCCAAGATCTGGTCATCGATCGCCCAGTCTATTTCTTGCCGATCGCGACCGGAAGGGAGATAATCATTCTGGAAGGAGTCTGCTAAACCACTGACGAGATCATATTCGGGCTGCCAGTTTAACTCCCGGGTGGCCTTATTAATATCAGCGTAAAAATGTTGAACCCGCAGGGGGAAAGGTTTCTTTTTGCCGAAGTCAAATTTTTTGGGGTTATAGTTAACAATCTCGATTTCCTCGGCATTTTTCCCCATCGCTGCCGCGCAAGCTTTTGCTAAACCGTTAAAAGTTACATAGCGATCGCCAGAAATATTATACACTTGACCGATAGCCTGAGAATTCCCCAATACTGCGGCCATGGCCTTGGCCAGATCGACAACGTGACCAAATTGGGTAAAATGTTCCCCATGACCGGGTATAGGAATAGGACGATTACGAACCAAACGGTCAAAAAACCAAGCTTCTAGGTCATTATAGTTACCCGGTCCGTAGATATAAACCGGACGGATGGAAGTCCAGGGTAAACCCATCTCGCTTAAATAGTTTTCTGTCTCGTGTTTTCCCTTGTGGCGACTTTTGGGATCTAGTTTATCCCCTTCTTTATGGGGCATTTGGTCGGATTTTAGATAAACCCCCGCCGAGCTAACATAGACAAAATGCCTGATTCTGTCGCCAAAAATCTCGACGAGGGGCTGAGTATCACTTAATTCTCTGCCATTATTATCGAAAATTGCCTCAAAATCTTCATTTTTAAGCTTTTCTTTCAGTTGCGCTGGGTCAGTGCGATCGCCGTGAATCTGTCGTACTCCAGCAACCGGAGCGGGTTTATTGCCACGATTGAATAATACTACCTCATGACCCTGTTCTACTAACACTTTAGTCAAAGAAACACCGATAAATCGGGTTCCACCCATAATTAAAATTTTCATAGTCGCCATTGTCAATATCAAGGTTATATTATCACTCGATCGGTGCGGTTTAAAAACTGTGCTTTTTAGGTTTGTGTCATCAATCCAGTCTTTTGGGGGGTTCTACCCCCCAAACCCCCCGTTGGGGACGCAAGCGCCGTCCCCAAACCCCTCGCGCATTAGCTTTTCGGTGGGATGCTTACACGCGGCTGTTCATACATTTGTAGCAGTTTAAGAGTGACTGATAATTGCTGATTATCGGTATTTCCGAAAATGTGAGATGCACCCAAACCGAGCGACTTTTAATGCAAGTTTTAAGTAAGCGCCAATTCAGACTTAAATTGTTGGCGAAGTTTCGGTAAAATCAAGGTAATTAGTCAACAGAGGAGGTCAAAATTATGACTTTAGCCAAGGTAAAAAATCTTTATGATCAAGATTTTGCTTTGTGGATAGAGAAGACGGTCAAACAATTAAAATCTGGGGATTTATCTCAAGTTGATTTAGAGAATTTGATCGAGGAGGTGGAATCTTTGGGAAGACGAGATAAAAGAGAACTTAAAAACCGTTTAATTACATTATTTGAACACGGTTTAAAACGGCGTTATCTTCCTTTTTCCGACTGTTATCGAGGTTGGGAAGTAACAATTAAACGCTGTCAATCTAAGTTAAAAGATATCCTGAAAGATTCTCCTAGTTTATGCAGTTTTTTAACCGATATTTATGATAATTGTTATCAGGAAGCGGTGGAGAATATGCGAATTGAATATGATGCTAGTTTTTCCGATTTTTGTCCTTTTTCTAAGGATATTGATGTTTTATTAAATCATAAGTTTTGGGAAAGTTAAACTCTGATAATAAATCCGTTGAGTAGAGGCAAGAGGCGGAATAAATAATCAGTCTTTAATAACCAGACTTAGTGTGATTTTCAAGAAATTAATTTAAGTTTAACAAGGAGAAAAATGATGACTTTAGCCAAGGTAAAAAATCTTTATAATCAAGATTTTGCTTTGTGGATAGAAGCAACCGTCAAACAATTAAAATCTGGGGATTTATCTCAGGTTGATTTAGAGAATTTGATCGAGGAGGTGGAGTCTTTGGGGAAAAGTCAACCCAAAGCGGTTGATAATTTTTTAACTCGTTTATTAGAACATTTATTAAAACGTTGTTATGTGGTTCTTCCCGATTGTTATCGAGGGTGGGAAATTGAAATTAGAAATTTTCGCAAGGAGTTGAAGAAAGAATTTAAGTATTCTCCTAGTTTAAAAAGGTTTATGATAGAGATTTTAGAAGAATGTTATCGAGAAGCTTTAGAAGCGGTGAAAGAGGATTATCCGGACTCTAATTTTCCCGATGTTTGTCCCTTTGCTGAGGATATTGATGGTTTATTAAATCATAAGTTTTGGGAAGATGAAAAATATGTCAAACCCTAATCTTTGGGGGGAATTGCCATCACTTGATTATCATTAATCACCAATTTACCGCCCAATTTTTCGATATTTTCCTTAGCTAACCTGCGGGTTTCTTCGTCTTGGCTATTTATCCAGACTAACATCCAAGCACCGACTCTAGGAGCGCGACTATCGGGATTAGTTTCTAAAAATTTTACTGTTCCCCTAGCGGATTTTTCGATAAATTCATTACCAGCAATTTTCGCCCAATCGGCGGCCATTTGATAGGATTTTTTCGCCGCGGGAATATCACCTAAAAATAATAGTTCATCCACTCCTTTATATAACCAAAGAAAATAGGCATCGGTGACATCAGGAGTGATTTTTGATAAACCTTTATTCATAATCTCAATGGTTCTTTCCGGTTTACCAGCATTCAGGGAAGAAGCGACGGACATCATCAAATAGGCGCGGACAAATTTGGGGTCATTTTTGGTGACAATTTCCATAAAATCGGGACTTAAACCGTAACCAGTTTCCCGGCGAGCATCCCCATCGCCATAGTATTGTATAAACTGCAACATTGACCAATTGGCTAACATATTATCAAAGCCAAAGGAAGGTATATTTTTTAATAACTGAACCTGAGCATTTTCTAGACGAGACTCTTGACGATAATTTCTATCTAATAACTTTTCTTTGGTCAAGGTTTTCACCTTTTCCTGTTGCATTTCCACAATAGCCATGATTAGTCCACCGATGACGGCGACTAAACCAAGAGTTTTAAGTAAGGATAGATTGAGAGATTTTTTTGCACCTACCATAGCTTTAAATAAAAGTCAATAATCAGTGTAGGGTTAATTCATGAATTAACCCTACCATCGCGGTTAATTCATGAATTAACCCTACGATGAATTAACCCTACGATGAATTAACCCTACGATGAATTAACCCTACGATGAATTAACCCTACGATGAATTAACCCTACGATGAATTAACCCTACGATGAATTAACCTACAAATCACGACCTTCATAATTATAACCATTTACTTATCAACAAAAATAAAAGATTTTTGGGGTTATTTTAATTAATTTCAATGCCATTAACACAGCTAAGAACGCCGGCGGAATTACTGGTAGAAACATTATCTTCTAAAGGAGTTTCATCCTCACAAACAATACCAGTATAGGCCCCGGCTGCCGTTTGTCCAGACGCTCCAGCATAATTTTTAATATCGTCATCAAATGGAGTCAAAGCATCCAATTCATAGGCGGCTCCAAAAGCATTGGGAGGTCCTACTTCGCTGATATTATAGAATTTTAGGGAAATAGTGGCAGCTTCCAGAGCTAGTTCAGATAAAGTAGCAAAAGTCCCTTTTTCATAACGATAACCCTGTTGGGCGCGATTGATCAATCCCAGTGCTGCGCGCGCTTCTGCTTGCCTACCTTTGGCGACTTGTCCGAAGAGACTCGGTAAACTGATGGCAGCGAGAACCCCCAATAAAATCACCACTACTAACAATTCTATTAGAGTAAAACCCCTCGCTTTTTTTGCCTGTGATTTGATTGCTGAAAAAAGAAGGTATTTCATAGTTAGGCCCTGGCAATATTGACTATATTTTGGGTGTTGGGGTGTTGGGGTGGTCACTGCGTGCGCGTTGCGGGGGGTGTTGGGGTGTTGGGGTGTTGGGGTGTTCGGGTGTTGGGGTTTTAGTTGAAATTCCCCCACTTCCCCACTTCCCCACTTCCCCACTTCCCCACTTCCCCACTTCCCCACTTCCCCACTTCCCGAAAAAAATCAAAAGCGCAAGGTTTCCGAGAGAACATTTCCCTGCCACCTTCCGCTAGATTATCAATTGTTGGTTATTATGCCAGAAAGCTTTTAGGCAATCTGGGAAGAATATCTATTGGACCGGATTGCCGGTGGTGCAGGAACCACCACCTGCTGCCGCTGCTACTGCATTAGTAGGGTGAGTTGCTTCACATATGATTGCACTGAAAACACCTGCGGAGGTTTGACCTACAGAAGAAGCGTAGTCGCGAATATCGTCGTTGTAGTTGGTTAGAGCGGTAGCACTAGCTCCAGCCGCGGTGGCACTGGCGGTGCCAACGTCAGCATAAGTGTAGTATGTACCTGTTATAGCTATAGGCAAATCAGTTAGAGCACCAAAGGCTGTGTTTTCCAAGCGGTAAGCCTGTTGAGCGCGGTTAACGGCACCGAGGTTGCTGCGAGCTTCCGCTTGTCTGCCTTTGGCTACCTGATTGAGGAGGTTGGGGAGAGCGATGGCGGCCAGTACACCGATGATGATAACGACAACTAGGAGTTCGATGAGGGTGAAACCTTTGTTACCGTTCTTTTTGTTGAGAGCTTGGATGAGTTTGAATTTGAAGGTGGAGTTCATGGGTATATCCTTGTGTTAGGTGTTTTTTGTCCTCTATAAACAATCTACCCACCTGTTTCAGAAAACCTATCACCCTTGGAAAAATTTTTTTTGGGGAAGTGGGGTGGTGGGGAAGTGGGGTGGTGGGGAAGTGGGGGGGTGTGGAAGTGGGGTGGGGGGGAAGTGGGGGAATGGGGATTTAACTGTA
>NZ_JAPZQJ010000140.1:0-18304 GCF_027530405.1 Microcystis sp. LE19-41.2A
GGGCGGCTCCCCAGAACAGTCTCAGCCTGGAAGTTGGTCACTAGCTAGACACTACCTAACAGCCACAGGCGATAGGCTGAGAGGCCAGAGATGCTGTCGTGGCTTTCATCTTACCTCTCAGCGGTTTTTGAGATGTTGCAATTATTTTTCATTCCCTATAGGGTAACATCCTCGTATAAATCCCGAAAAGATGCCGTCAGATTAATACTCTGTAAACTAAAACTTTCTTGCTGATAGGTTTGCAGAATCCATAAACCCTGTTCACCCCGTCGAAAAGTTTCCACTCGTTGGTGTTTACTATTCACTAAGACATATTCCTCTAAACTTTCTAGAGTTTGATAATCATTAAATTTATCCCCCCTGTCAAAAGCTTCTGTAGAATCGGAGAGAACTTCGATAATCAATTTAGGGAAACTTTTATAGGTAGCAGTTTCCCTATCTCTGTCATCGCAGGTGACAATAATATCAGGATAATAAAAGTGATTACGTTTCTCTAATCTGACTTTCACATCGGCAAAATAAACCCGACAATTGGCACCCCGCAAATGATTACGAATGATAAAAGTGAAATTGAGTCCGATAATATTATGAGTATCACTCGTCCCTGCCATGGCGTAAATTTGCCCATCGATATACTCGTGTTTAATGGGACTTTTTTCTTCAAACTGAAGATATTCTTCTGGGGTGAGATTATTATAGTTAGATAAAGCAATCATGGGTTTAATCGTTGAAGGAGATTTTCTTAAGGACTTTCGGGAGTATCATTAACCGTTTCTAGGGTGACATCCTCGTATAAATCCCGAAAAGATGCCGTCAGATTAATACTCTGCAAACTAAAACTTTCTTGCTGATAGGTTTGCAGAATCCATAAACCCTGTTCACCCCGTCGAAAAGTTTCCACTCGTTGGTGTTTACTATTGACTAAGACATATTCCTCTAAACTTTCTAGAGTTTGATAATCATTAAATTTATCCCCCCTGTCAAAAGCTTCTGTAGAATCGGAGAGAACTTCGATAATCAGTTTAGGAAAACTTTTGTAGGTAGAGGTTTCTCTATCTCTGTCATCGCAGGTGACAATAATATCAGGATAATAAAAGTGATTGCGCTTCTCTAATCTGACTTTCACATCGGCAAAATAAACCCGACAATCGGAACCCCGCAAATGATTACGAATAATTGTGTATATATTCCCCGAAACAATATTATGAGTATCCGTCGTCCCTGCCATGGCGTAAACTTGTCCATCGATATATTCATGTTTAATGAGACTGGTTTCTTCAAACTGAAGATATTCTTCTGGAGTGAGATTATTATAGTTAGATAAAGCAATCATCGTTTTTTCTCCTAATCACAACTTTATTAAGTACCTAAGCAGGTAGGTGTTAAAAATTGTCGGCACCCCCCTTATTAAGGGGTAGGGTTGATTCATAGTAGGGTTGATTTATAGTAGGGTTGATTCATGAATCAACCCTACTAGGGGTGGGGGGGATCAGAGGCAAAATCTATCTTCTACTTAATTAGAACCACTTACCTAGGCAAAATTAATTATACATCTAAGCTGTCAGCCTTTTCCGTAATCAGTAAGCAGTATTAAGTAACAGTAACATTCCCTGATTACTGTTCACTGTTCACCGATAACCGAAAAGTCTCCCCTCTCCCAGTCTCGACTAGGAAATTAACTTTGCAGGACTAGATACCTGTTCAAATACTGTCTAGGAGAACCAGCAAAAAGAGCCTAGAATGGTTAATCTATATGCTATTACCCTTGTAACTCTCTATAACTACTGTTATGACAACCCTAATTGACTATTCAAATATTCAATCTTTACCCGAAGTTTGGTCAATAGTGGCCCAGCGTTTCCCCGATATTATCGCCCTGCACGATCCCCACAGTAAACCGGAAGTAATTATCACCTATCGGGAACTTTATCAACAAATTCAGCAATTTGCCGCCGCTTTACAAGCATTAGGAGTCACAGAAACCGAAAATGTCGCTTTATTTGCCGATAATAGTCCCCGGTGGTTTATTGCCGACCAAGGTTCCATGGCAGCCGGGGCAGCCAACGCGGTACGATCTGCTCAAGCAGATGCAGAGGAATTAGCCTATATTTTGGCCGATAGTGACAGTCAGACGCTGATTGTCGAAAATAACAAAACTTTAGGGAAATTGCTGGCGAAAATCCCTGAATTGCCCCTAAAATTAATCGTGCTGCTCACCGACGAAGACCCCGCTACTGGGGCGATTTCCGTGCAGACCTTAAATTTCAAGCAACTAATGGCGATCGGGGCTGAGAACACCCTTAAACCCATCACCAAGAGCGAAAATGATCTGGCTACCCTCATCTACACATCGGGAACGACGGGACAACCAAAAGGGGTGATGTTAAGTCACGGTAATCTGCTGCATCAGGTACGCAACTTAAATGCTATCTTTCAACCGGATCCCGGCGATCGAGTTTTAAGTATACTACCTTCATGGCATTCCTACGAGCGCAGTTGTGAGTATTTCAGTCTAGCTCAGGGTTGCACCCAGATTTATACCAGTATTCGCACTTTTAAGCAGGATTTAAAGCAATTTAGTCCGCAATTAATGGTGGGAGTTCCCCGTCTTTGGGAATCCCTTTACGAAGGTATCCAAAAACAATTTAGCGAACAACCGGCCACAAAACAGAAATTAGTGCGATTTTTGCTAGAAAAGTCGGAAAAGTACGTTATTGCTAAACGTATCGCCGATAATCTCAGTCTAGATCACCTTCACGCTTCCGGGATCGAAAGACTAAAAGCAAGAATTCAATCCCTCTTACTCTATCCCCTCCATGCCATCGGTGATAAGCTAGTTTATGGCAAAATTCGCCAAGCAGTGGGAAATAAAGTTAAAATCTTGGTAAGTGGCGGTGGTTCCTTAGCCAGACATCTAGATACTTTCTATGAGATTGCGGGAATCCCGATTTTAGTTGGTTATGGACTGACAGAAACTTCTCCCGTCGCTACCGTCCGTCGTATCGATCATAACCTGCGCGGGTCTGCCGGTCGTCCCGTCTTTCAGACAGAAATCTGTATTGTCGATTTACACAGCAAAGAAGTCTTACCGACAGAAAAACACGGTTTAGTCTTGATTCGCGGTCCGCAGGTGATGCAGGGATACTATAAAAAACCCGAAGCAACCGAAAAAGCGATTTCTCCCGATGGTTGGTTTGATAGCGGTGATATTGGTTGGTTAACCGCTGCCGGGGATTTAGTCTTAACCGGACGGGCCAAAGATACAATTGTTTTGAGCAATGGTGAAAATATCGAACCGCAACCGATTGAAGATGCTTGTTTACGCAGTCCCTTTATCTCCCAAATTATGCTAGTGGGACAGGATCAAAAAGCTTTGGGGGCTTTGATCGTGCCTAATCTTGATATACTGGCCAATTGGGCGCAAGAACAGAAAATATCCTTAAATTTACCCGATCTTCACAGCGATCGCTCAACGATTCTTTCTAGCGATCTCTACAGCAAAAAAGTCTTAGCTCTCTACCAACAAGAATTAAAGCGCGAGGTAAGAAATCGGCCCAGTTATCGTACCGATGACCAGATTAAAACCTTTGAGTTAATTTTAGAGCCTTTTTCCCAAGAAAACGGCATGATGACCCAAACTTTAAAGATTAAACGACCGGTAGTAACGCAACGCTATCGCGATATGATTAACGAGATGTTTGCCAAGTAAATATTTCCGGCAAATATTCCCTAACCCCTTGACAAAAAGACCTTTTTAGGATAAGCAAATCATGGATGACGCACAAACCAGTTTATTACTGAAGCGCCCGGTGACAATTAAAGTCATCGTGACTCCGCGCTGGAAAGAAGAAGCACAACAGCAATTACAAGCACAAATGGCTCAAATTGACGCACAAATTCAACAATTAGAAACCCAAGGCCAAAGAGCGATCGCCGAAATTCAGCGTCAGAGCCTGATCCCCTTACCCCCCGCGGCTGCCCAACAGATTGACAATATTCAAATCCAAGTCAATCAACAGAAAAGTGAGTTTCTCGAACAAAAAAACCAGTATCTGCAACAATTGCAACAGGTACAACTCTTGGAACTCAATCAAGAAGTCGCCCAAGCACAACTAGAAAGCTTTTTCCGGGTCGAAAAAGGCGATAACTTAGTAGCCAAAATGAATGTGGAACTCGTCCTTAGAGATGGCATAGTCGAAGAAATTCGCGGCGAAATTTAAAGCTAGGGTGAGCAGCTCCCGTCACTGTCAACGTAACGGTTAAAATCGGCAATAGCAAGGGGTATTCTCCCTTGCTAACCCATAAAACCGCCCCTAGCTCACATCACCCCTGACATGACTTGATCAGGCCTGAAAAATATATTAAGATTCTTTATCGATCGCCCGGACACCCTCGCCTATATTGTTGTATAACTTCATATCTCCATCGACTCACCCTTAATTAGATCCTATAAATATAGAATCTCTATGCTTTCTTTCTTACCCACTATTCTTTTAGCTCAGTCCGCCTCGGTCTTGCCCCAGATAGAGAGGAAATTAATCACCCAATATCAGGAAGTGCGTCAGTTACCCGGTCAACTGAATGATGTGCTGGTTTTTAATAGCAATAGTCCCGAAATCGTAGAAAAAGAGGGAATTCTCCTCTCTACTTTCCCCGGCAAAGGAAAACGTTTTCCCATAGCCCATCTCAATCATCCCCTACAAGGACGTTTTGACGTTTTCACCCACCACATCGCCCGTCAAACCGATCCCAATCGCGACTTACACCAGGGCCTGATCGTTACTAATCCCACCTCCAGAAACCTGGTTATCCGCATCCTGCAAGGAGTCAGTTACGTTACCTCCGCCGATGCCCCTTTTGTCGATTTACCCTCTCTGGTGGAAGATCCCAACGGCCGAGTTTTTTCCGGTCCCGGTTCCCGTTTAGCCAGCGATATCATGCGTCGTCGCCATGATACCCAATTTCCCGCCCAGATCGTCATTCCCCCAGGCCAAAGTCGGATGCTATTCGATCTGGTTATCCCCAGAAGTAGCGCCCGCTCGACCCTCCTACGTCTCTACAGCGATGGACCGGTCTATATGGCCAATTTAGCCCTCTACGAAGTTCCCCAAAAAGTCAAAATCGAAGATCGGGAAATAGAAACCTTTCGTCCCCCTACCCTAGAGGAATGGCGTACCCTATTAGTTAGAGGTGATTTAGCCGCTCCTCGCGATTTTCCCCCCACTCCCCCCGATCAATGGTTCCCTGGAAGAAGAAATTTTTATGGTCGCGTGGCCGGAATTTCTGTCGGTTCGGAATGGGCAACCCGCATTGTCGATCCCAAAGGGGGAATTAATCTCACCATTCCTCAACCCGGTCAAGCTTTTGCCTATCCTTTAAGTACGGTGACAGCAGCTACTTTCGGAACCAGACAAATTCAAAGCGCTCCCATGTTAGTGCGTTATCCCGATACGGCTTTCAAAGCTCACGGTAACTACGGTGTTCACTACTATCTGACTTTACCTCTATATAACAATAGCAGCAAAACCCAGGTGGTGGCTTTGAGTATTCAAACCCCAATTAAAGAAGACAATTATCTCGATCGCTTGCTATTTGTTGAACCCGTCCAGGGACCGGTATTTTTCCGGGGTGCAGTGCGCGTTACCTATCGTAACGCCCTGGGACGCACCGAGGAACGTTTTTTCCATCTCGTTCAACGGGAAGGACAACAGGGAGAAGCTTTAGTACAGGTGGAACTTCCCCCCGGAGCCAGACGCGACATTAATCTCGATTTTCTCTATCCCCCCGATGCCACACCCCCCCAAGTTTTGAGCGTTAAAACTTTGGAATAGTTAGGGGTTGGCTGAATAAATCTGAAAACCTTGTTGGATAAGACTTTTAGACTTTTTTTCCCTCAAAAAGTGCCAGCCATTGCGGGGATCGGGAGTAAAATTCTGGGACTTTTTCCCTGAAAATTAGGTAACTGACTACCTCAAACTCGGTAAAACCCCACACCCCACACCCCACACCCTGCCCCCACCCAAAAGCTTTTTGCCGCAAACCCTAGATAGTTTTTCTCGAAAAGTTAACGGCTGATTGTCGGGAAGAATAAGTAAGATACACTGATATTAATCTCTCTCTGGGAATTAAGTAGGTAGGCGTTAAAAATTATCAGATGCCCCCCTTATTAAGGGGGGATTAAGGTAGGGTTGATTCATGGTAGGGTTGATTCATGAATCAAACCTACTAGGGGGTAGGGTAGGGCTGATTCATTCTCTGAATCTAATTCTTTTTTTGCTACCTTTAATCGCTTATGCGGTAAGCAAAGCACGACGTTTTTAGAAATTTTCAGATATTTATTCCGAGAAATCGACTAAAAACGTTGCCAGATAAAGATTTGAGAGAATGACATTTGAGAGAATGAAACGACCCTAGGGATTAAGGGCGGATCCCCCCGCCTATCGGCACCCCCCTTATCAAGGGGGGCAGGGGGGATCGAACCTAAAATCCATTTTTAATTTAATTATAACCAGCTACTTAGCCGATGAATATTAGCAAAACTTGCTTTATTTGCTGCTTATTATCTCAATTTTTTGGCAATGCAGCCGCGAGTTTAGCCGTGACTAAACTCGATTTTGATGCCGGTCAACCCCTAACAAATCAAGTGGTTAGATCGGGGAAAATTAAGGTACAAGTTAGCTATCAACCCATCGACCTAAACGAGAGAGTTGATGACAATTCTGATATTAATAATGTTTCTTATCAAATCTTTTATAACGAGCAACTTTATCAGCAAAATAGCGAGTATAGTGCCTTTGGCTCTGGCTATGTCGAATTAATAGATTTAGATAATAATGGCATCGATGAGATTATCGTCTCCACCTATAGCGGCGGCGCTCATTGCTGCACATCTTTGGTAATTTATACTTGGCAAAAAGATAAATTTATTAGAGAAGAAACGGGTTTTTTAGATGGTAGTGGTGGTTCCTTTGAAGATTTAGATGGAGATAATAATTATGAATTTGTCACCGTTGATAATGCTTTTTTGTATGCTTTTAGTTCCTACGCCGCCTCTTTTCCTCCCTCGAGAATTTATACTTTTCAACAGGGTAAATTAGCGGATGTCACCAGAAAATATCCCCAAGAATTAAGAAAAACTTTAGCAGCAATGTTGAAAGCTTTTCAGTTAGCTAAAAAAGAAAAAGCCGAAGTTAATGGCATTTTGGCCGGTTATGTGGCACAGAAAATTCTCCTGGGAGAATACGAAGAAGCTTGGCAATTTCTCCTCGCTAATTACGATAAAAACTCCGATTGGGGTCTCGATATCCACGGCCAAAGTATAGCGCTCGGCAAATATCCAGACTTTCCCGCTGCCCTGAGCGCTTTTCTCCTGAAAAATGGCTACTTAGGGTCTGCTGAAAAAGTTTGTTGGTGGGGGCAGGGTGTGGGGTGTGGGGTGTGGGGTGTAGGGTTTTCCCGATTTTGAGGTAGTCAGTTACCTAAAATTCAGGGAAAAAGTCCCTGAATTTTACCCGCGATCACTCCAATGGTCAGCACTTTTTGAGGGGAAAAAAGTCTAAAAACCTTATCCAACAATGTTTTTAGATTTATTCCAGCAAACCCTAAGTAGAGGCGATAAAATTCCCTGTTCCAGGAGGGTTTTTTCGGCTGGTGGCAGTAAGCAATCAAACCAGAGAGGAGATTAAGGCAGAAATTAACAGAGCTACCGTGGCGGGAATGTTCAACGGAAGTTTCCCTTTGACAAAAAGCGACAACCTCTGCTGTGGCAGAATCTGTATGGGGGAACTTCCGCTAAAAACAGACAAATTTAACGGAGTTCGCGGTTCGGCATCACGCTTCGATCGAGCGGCTGTTAATAGCCTTGAACTCAATCAACCTCCACCACCACAACCACCACCACCACAACCACCACAACCACCACAACCGCCACTGCCGCCGCCATCACTGCCGCTACTGCCGCCACAACCGCCGCTGCCGCCATCACTGCCGCCACTGCCGCCATCACTGCCGCCACTGCCGCCACCACTGCCGCTACTAGCAGCGGCTATGGGAGTCAGCATTTGATACAAGTCTGCTAAAGCCATATCCGCCATCAGAACTGTTGCTCCAAACAACGCCACCGCAAGTACAAGTTCAGAATCGCTGCTATTGGCTGTTTTTAAAGGTTGTAAGCGATTTGTTAAATCATTAAAAATGATCTCTCCATAACGGCTGCGCTGACGCTGTGGTTTGACAAAAAACCTTGCTCCCAAAACTAGAAGCCCAAATATACAGATGAGAAGTAAACCAACTGGCTTATCGCGAGAAATTCCCACAGCCATTTTGCACAAGCCTATTCCTAGAAGAATAACCACAATCAATGATGGATAAATTTGGGCTTTGAATGCTTGGGCATCGCTCAGAAACAAACCAAGCTGTTCTAGGCGGGAACGAATGCTATCTTTCATTACTTTAGACTTCTGGAAAACCTGTTCAATTGCCCCATCAGTGGCCAAAATATCTTGGGCGACCGCCTTTTCTACAGGATCGGCAATAGCATCGATCTTTCCTGTCACCACCAGTTTGCTTTGTGTTCTTCCAAATGGTGATTTTTCCTTTAATACCTCCACATAGCCTTGTTTTACCAAACTGGCGATTGCGGCCATAATCAGGCGATCATTGCCCCCCGCCAAGAAAGCTATCTCGTAAGTATTTAAATCAGGTTGCTGCTTTGTATTAGCGCTAACTAGGCACAGTGAAAAACGTAGCCAGGCTGCCAAAGCGATTCCCATCACTACTAGGGAAATATAGAAGGTTAAAAATTCCGGACCTGTAAAATTCATTGGGTTAGGAATTTGGGAGATTATCTGACAGCTAGTTATCATCAGTGAAAGGAAGACTAAAAAGGTAAAGATGCCTATTTTTCGCAGTTGTGGTTTGAAGGAGACTGTGAAATTAGGTTTTGACAAAACCCAGCTTTGTTGAGTGTTGATCCGGATAAAATGCAAATCTCGCCCGAATCGGTCTTTGGGTTTAGGCCAAATATCTATTGGCGGAATATGTCCAAAAAACTGTTCGTAACTTTCTAGCGTCTTGCTATACCAACTGCCAAATTTTAATTGCTCGGATGAACCCCCACGAGTCGGCTCGTGATGTAATGTGGTTTGCAAAATTTTGGGACAGAACTCTTGCCAGTACAATCGCGTATAGGTCAGATGTAAATGCCAAACTTGATCGATTTGGTCGGATGGCGTGACCGGATGTTCTGCTGCAACGGCTAGAAATATAAACTTTTTGTATTCCTCGATCGCTCTCTGAGTATAGCCTAAGGACCAGCCGTTATCTTTTGCTAATCGTTGGCTGAAAGATAATTGACTATCTGGCCGATCCAAGGCAAATGCCTGAATTCTTTTGTATAGCTCTGTCTGTTGAAAGTTCATCGTCCCTAATGGGCTATCCATAAACTGGGCCTCCCGAAAAAAACTGTTTCTAGTCGTTTATTTAGGCCGAAGAGGCTTAACTGTGCGTGAAGTTTAAATTTCTTTACCGAAAAATTGGGTTTAAAGCCTCGCCCTTTGAGGGCGACTTTATAGGATGTATGATATTAAGAATAGGGGGCCGGGTAAGCAACCGCTTAAAAAACCCAGTCATCAACCGATGAACGCACCTTGAAAACTAGAGTTATGGGGTTCTATAGGGGAATGCTCCTATAGGTAAAAATTCTCAGCACCAAGTACCAAAGAAACCAATGATTTTAGAGGTTTTGAACTGTATCGTAGGGGCCCCCGAAAACAGGCTTCTGTAAGGTCGCGAAAGTCTGGGGAGAGAACCACCTCTGGGTTGGATTTCGCCAGGAATCTAATTCAAGTGGACTCGTTGAGCCAGAAATTCACAGCAGTGATGCTAGAAGAATCCACGTCGTAAACGGCGTGGGGTATGTCAAAAAAAGCTGGATGCCAACTATCCCTCTTTCATCCCAAAGATAGAGCAAATATTCTCAACAATCAAACTCAGTCAACTGGGCAATAAGTCTCGGAAACCCAAAAGAAAGTTGAGGAAAGTGACAGAAGCGGTTAGGTGAGGATAAAATACCAGTGGTCGCTTTAATATCACCTGAATAGTCGGTTTTTTGTGTCTTTCCCGAGACTATCGGCTGCTACCACTGGTTTGCTGTTGTTTGTTGTTGTAATCCGAGGAAATATAGTTCTTGCGTTCCCAAGCGCCTGAACTGCATTTGTCTCTCTAGTAACAATTGTAACAGACAATACCCATTTTGTGTAAAAAAAAGTAAACAATTTGGTAAAAAATTATTTTTTGCGGTAATCTTCAACCCTCTGAGGACAGCCCCAGATTACCGTTTCCTGTTTGTAAACCACCATACCGGGCTTGGCGCCCTTGGGTTTATAGACGTATTTGGGACGGGTATAGACGACGGGAACCTGTTCACTATGGCGAGCGCGGCTATAATAAGCGGCGTAATCGGCGGCAAATTGCAGATCGGCGGCTTCTGGAACTGTACCGGGGGTTAAACGGAGTAAAACGTGACTACCAGCGATTTCTTGACTATGAAACCAGATATCGTAATCGCTGGCGCTACGAAAAGTTAGCCGATCATTTTGACGGTTATTTCTGCCAATCCATAATTCTACTCCAGAGGGAGTAATAAAGCGCATGGGTTCAGATTCTTTGTTATTCGTCCGATTACGCTGGTAATTGCTTTCTAGATACTTTTGTTGGATTAATTCTTCTTGTATCTCGTCTAATGCCTGTAAATCTTCGCTGCTGCTATAATTTTCTAGTTGACTTAAACTCGATCGCACTTGTTCGAGATAATTAATTTCACTGACCACTTCCTCTAATAAAGGTTCCACCGCTAACCGCGCCCTTTTTAATTTCTGATGTTGTTTATAAAAATATTGGGCATTCTGCACGGGATTTCTTTCGGGATCGAGAGGAATAATTACAGGTGTTCCTGTCTGGAAATCCGCCAAACTAATGCTAGTCATTCCCTGCTGTATTTGCTGCAGATTTGCCATTAATAAATCCCCTTGCTCTTTATAGCGATCAGCATGAGCAGATTCTGCTAGTCTTCTTTGAAATCCTGCGGCTTTGGTTTGCAGTTTAGTCAGTAAAGAGGTGATTTTTTGGCTTAATTTTTGCTGTAGTTGTCGAAAACTTTCTTGATTAATTTGGTCGCTATAATAACGGTTTAATAATTCTTGGACATTTTTAGCCGCCGCCAGCATCTCCCCACCGATAACTGTATAACCTTCGCTTGTCCATCCCGGTTGAAAGGTTTTATTTTCGAGCATTTTTAACCATTCTTGCCAGGCCGAAAAGAGCTTTTCCCAATCATTAGTATCTAACTGATCCGTGTTTAATTTCGGGTTAATTTTGGCTTTTTGCAACAGCGATCGAGCGATGACCGGACTAACACCACGATAGGTACTAACTAACTGTTTTTCGATAGTTTTAGGGATTAAACTAACTCTGGCTTGCCAACTGCTCAAGGATTCTTCTAAACTGGGATTTGTTGCCAATAAAACGGGGGGTAGTTGATAGATTTGTCCCGTTTGTACGGTGCGAACACTAGACTGGGTGGCATTGACTTGATGGGCAACGGTGACAATTTGATTGTCAGCCGCAGTTAAAATAACATTGCTATATTTGCCCATAATTTCTATATACAAATGCCCCAGGGCCGGATCATCGGGACGTTGGGCAAATTGTAGATCGATGACTCTTTCCCACGGGGCAACAAATGCTAATTTTGTCAGGGCAAAACCATTGAGTTGATGACGCAATTGATCGCTGAAAGTGAAGGTATCTGGGACTTTTGGCGGTGGATCACCAATATGCAGCCGCGCCCCTTGGGGATGCCAAGAAATAATTAACCATCCCTTGCGATCGAAGGTTCGTAAATGGAGGGCGATCGTTTGGCGATCAATTTGATACACTTGTTCTAGTCTTGCGGGCAGCCAAGTGGCGGCAATTTCGGCACAAGTGGCGCTGAGGGTGGTAAAGTCTACGGATTGCATTTTCAGGATTCAGCTGTAGGGTGGGTTAGGCGACGGTAACTGCTACAGTTTAGTATTGATTTTGTGTTCGCCGTAACCCACCAAATTATTGCTCCTTTTTTCTTGGTGCGTTACGCTGCGCTAACGCACCCTACTGGATTGACACTGGTGGGTGCGTTACTAACGCACCCTACTTTTTACTTTTATAAAAGGGTTTTTTAACGACGGTAGCGGGGTAGGTAGTGCCGCGGATTTCTACTTCGATCGCCTGTCCGATCGAGGCGAAAGGTGTGGGAAGATAGGCTAAAGCGATCGCTGTGTTTAAAGTTGGTGATAAAGTGCCACTGGTGACTTTACCCACCACTTCCCCAGCGAATACTACCGGATAATCGTGACGGGCGATATGTTTGCCAGACATCTGCAATCCCACCAAGCTCCGATTCACACCATTAAGTTTTTGGTCTTCAAGGACATTGCGACCGATAAAATCGCCTTTTTCTGGCAGATGAACCAACCAATTTAAGCCTGCCTCTAGGGGACTCGTGCTATCGTCGATATCCTGTCCATAAAGGGCTAAAGCTGCCTCTAAACGCAGGGTATCCCGCGCTCCTAAACCGCAGGGAGTCACCCCTAAATTTAAGAATTCCGTCCAAAGTCGCTGCCCGATTTCAGGAGCGGCCATAATTTCAAAACCATCTTCTCCCGTGTAACCGGTCCTAGCGATAAAAACTTTTTCCCCGAAAAGCTGGCTTTCCCAGTGATTAAATAGGCCAAAATCGCTTAATTTTTCCCCGACCAAGGGCTGTAAAATTGTGGCCGCCTTGGGTCCTTGCAGGGCAATTAAGACCCTTTCTCGCGATAAATCCTTTAATTTGACCCCCGAACCCTCTAAATTGCCTAAAATCCATTCTCGATCTTTATCGGTGGTTGAGGCATTAACAATTAATACGCCTTGGCTTTCGCTTTGGTAGTAAAAGATAATATCATCGATTATGCCACCGTCCGGGTTAAGTAAAACGCTATATTGTGCTTTTCCTGCCCTTAAACGGGCTAAATTAGAGGGAACTAGGGTTTGGAGAGATTGAACCAGATTATCTCCAGTTAAGATAAATTTGCCCATGTGGGAAATGTCAAACATCCCGACACCATTGCGGACAGCATTATGTTCGATTTTTAGGCCGCTAAACTGTATCGGCATCTCCCAACCCGCAAAAGGGGTAAATTTGCTGGTTTGTTGGGCAATTAGGTCATATAAAGGGGGACGAATAGCGGGGGAAGTTGCTTCTTGGTTAGCCACGGTGATCTCGATCGACTGGTTTTCTGCCTAGACTAGCATAGCAGTTATCAGGAGACAGGAGACTCCGAGACAGGAGACTCCGAGACAGGAGACAGGAGATTATTTTTATTTATACTTCCCACACCCCACACCCCACACCCCACACCCCACACCCCACACCCTACACCCTACACCCTACACCCCACACCCCGCTTCCCCACCTCCCCACACCCCACTTCCCCACTTCCCCGCTTCCCAATTCATAATTCCCACTCCCTTAACCTTTCTCGCACCCTGTCAATGGGAATTGCGAAACCGCAGCCCAATTTAACGGCATTTTCTAGGGGTTTAGGAGTGGAGGGATCATCACAAAATAAACTCGCTTGGGAAATCACTCCCACCACTTGATTTTTATCGTTTAAAACTGGACTTCCCGACTGTCCAGAAACGACAAACATGGACAAACTTAAGGATTTTTGGTTATTATCATTAACAGTGCCTTTGCTGACAGTCCAATCTTTTTGATTAAAAGGATTACCGATCGAGATTACTGGTTGATTAGCGGCAATTGGTAGGGGCGCTAAAGCTAAAGGTTTTAAATCTGGGGGGGGATTTTTTACCTCTAATACTGCTAAATCGAGCCAGTCGTTAGGGGGGGTAGTGTGGAGAATTTTAGCTTTTGAACGCTTGGGAATTTTTCCCTGGGGTGGTTGGCTATAATACTCGACAAAAATGCGCGCCCCTGCATCGATTTCTTGACGGTAATTCGTAACCACATGGCGGTTAGTCACGATCCAAGCTGTATCTTGATCTCGTTTTAATAACCAACCAGTGCCGATACCATTGTTATTTTTGCCACGAATGACAATTTTAACAATTGAGCGTTTTAAATTCACCAGAGGATCACTCTTAACACTGGGAATTATCTCTGGCATTTTTAATAATTCGGGATTGTCGTGAATCAATCGCCCCCGTTGAATTTCCTCTAAAATAAATCTAACTTCTGATAAATTGGGATCAATTTCTACGGCCTGCCGACACCAATTTAGACCCTCATCGATCTGACCGTTGTTGATATAGATATAACAGAGATTTTCGTAAATATTAGCATTCTTGGGACTAATTTGGCGCGCCTGTTGAAAAACTGCCATGGCTTCCCCTAGTTTTCCCTGTTCCGCTAAAGCTTTACCTAAATAATTATAAATATCCCCATCTTTAGGGGCGTAAATTAAAGCCTGTCGATATATTTGCTCTGCTTCCTCCCATTTTCCCTGTTTTGCTAGGGTTTCTCCTAATTTTTTGTAGGTTTCACCCTGATTAGGTATCAATTCTAGAGCTTGCTGATAGGCATAACTGGCCTCTGGCCAGAGTTGCTGTTCACTGTAGGCCTTTCCCAGATAAAAATAGGCTTTTCCCTGAGTAGGATCGAGAAAAACCGCTGCTTGCAGAGCTTTCGCCGCCTCATCCCAACGTTGTGAACTATAGAGGGCTTTTCCTAGCTGAAATTGCGCTTTAAAAGTTGGTTTAATGATAATTGCTTTTTGGTAAGCATCGATCGCCTCTGACCATTTTTCCTCCTGCGCGAAGATATCCCCCAAAGCCACTAAATAATTACTTTGGGAGGGTTCCATCGGTGGTTTATTATTAACGATAAAGCCACGATTATATGCTTGTAAGGCTTCAGAATAGCGTTTTTGACTTTGCAAGACCTGAGCGATTTTTATATGGGCTTGGACTGAATTTTCGTGAAAAGATAAAACTGTTCGGTAAGCAGACAGAGCCGATTCCTTCTCCCCCGCGGCCAAAAGTCGATCGCCTTGCCAGAGATAGGCCAAGGCAATAAGATAAAAAATAGCAAAGGGAGCGGCGACGATGAACGCAATAATTAAAAATATTTGCAGGGGTTTGCTAGAATAGCGGCGACCAATTTTAATATCTTTTCTTTTCATTTCTTGGTTAGGATAGACAACAGGCTAGAGGTGGTTCGATAATCGACCTAGACCAATTTAGATGCGCGGGCCGCTTACACATATTTTTCCCCTTTCCTGTTGCCCTTTCCGCAGTTCTGCTCCTCCTTCTTTCTAGGGTGTGGATGTAATTTTGCCCAACTACTTACCGATTACTGCTGCAAGCGCTGGGTAGGATTAACATAGCGTCACCGAAGGAATAGAAACGGAAACGTTCTTGGATAGCTGCTTGATACAATGCCAGTAGTCTTTCCCGTCCGACTAAGGCACTGACTAACATCATCAAACTGGACTTGGGTAGGTGAAAATTAGTGATCATGCCGTCGATAACCCGCCATTGATAACCCGGATAGACAAATAAATTGGTTTTTCCCTGAAAAGCGGTTAATTTATCGCTCTTAGTTTCTTTAATTGCCCCTTCCAAGGCGCGAGCTACCGTGGTTCCTACGGCGATAACCCGGCCACCTCTAGCCTTTGTTTGGGCGATTTTTTCGGCAGTTTCGGCGGAAATCTGCAAAAATTCTTGGTGCATTAGGTGTTCTGTAATATTTTCCACTTCCACGGGACGAAAGGTTCCCACTCCCACATGAAGGGTGATATAGGCGGTATCTATACCCTTCTGGGCGAGCTTATGGAATAATTCGGGAGTAAAATGTAATCCGGCCGTGGGAGCGGCCACAGAACCCTGTTTATAACCGTAAACTGTTTGATAACGGTCTTCTTCCGCCTCTGATTCGGTGACGTAGGGGGGGAATGGAATATGACCGTACTCCTCCAACATATCCCAAAAACTGCGTCCGGGATGACGTTGAAATTCTAGCAGACGACCACTGGTGTTTAGATCTCGATCGATTACTTTCGCTAACCATAATTTTGCTTGGTCTTCCGTTCGCCCTGTTTTCGGATAAAAAAGGACTTCTGAACCGACTTTAAAGCGTTTTCCAGGTTTCACTAGGGATAACCAACGATAGTTATCTTGTTCTTCCAATAGTAATATTTCTATGGGTGCGCCGGTGGTTTTACGTCCAAATAAACGGGCCGGAATCACGCGGGTATCGTTGAGAACCAACAAATCCCCCGGCTCTAACCAAGTGGGTAAATCCCGAAAAATAGCCAAATTATGACTATTAGGAGAATCTAACACCAAAAGACGGGAACTGTCTCGGGGGTCTGCGGGATTTTGGGCAATTAACTCCGGAGGAAGGTGATAATCGTAGCTGGAGAGTGATTGGTCAGGGATCATCGTCGTTATCATCATAAAGATCTTCGCAAAAGTTGGGTAATTCTACCCAGGCGAACTTCACTAAATCGGGGATTTCTCCCCTTGGTATCTGGAACGGTTTATCGTCAGACTAGAGATATAACACTAATCGTGACTATTAGCCAACATCCCAGCGGCCACTATGGACTATCTCTATTTTCTTGCTAACGCTAGTCTAACGCTACGAGTCACCGAATACCTGCGATCGATGACTCATCTACCCTCCTCCGTCATGACGGTTATCCATCAGATTAACGGTTGGGTGGTCAAGGTCAAGTTTAATCAAATGCTTACTCCTTGCCAACACGGGGATTTTCGCGCCTACATGAATGAGTTAGGGATTCCCTATCAACCGGAAATGCGTCTCCAGATGGTTTTTTGGAGTTTGGAAACGGGACAATCTCCTATTGATGTCATGCGTCGTTACCAAGTGGCGATCGTGTCCCATGGTACCCCGGATCAGCAAGATATAGAGGCTTTTCGGCAACAATTTACTAAGGGTTTAGGATACTGTCCGGAAACTCTAGCCTAGGGTTTATTTTCTTTCGGGATGCTCTTCGAGGGTCACTACAGGACTTAAATCGTTGATGTGATCAATTAACTGATACAAGCGTCCGTAACTCTTGCCGTTAAAGTAAAAAACTAGACGAGGTAAATGGTGGCTGGAATCCCGATTCTCTCGTTCTAGAATTTGACTAGGTTCGATTTTACCCTTAACTACGATATCGCCGAAGTTTTGGTTAATTTGTTCGATCTGTTCCCCGCTTAGTTCGTGATTAAGACGAATAACAAAGGATTCTCCCACAAAACGGCTGGAGTGATACACCCGATAAAAGTGGCGAATTGTTTGACAAGCGTGGTCTAGATCGTTGGTAATTGTATAAAAATTCCGATCTTCGGCGGATATCAGTCCTCTTTTTTGCAGATTTTCACTAATTTGTTCTTGCCAAGTTTGCCAGTAATCCCCATCAGGCTCATCAATTAATACTAGGGGTGCAGGTCCGTATTTACCGGTTTGACAGAGGGTAAGGGTTTCAAAGGCCTCATCTTGGGTGCCGAAACCACCGGGGAATAAAGCTACTGCGTCACTTTCCCGCAGAAAAAATAGTTTTCTGGTAAAGAAATATTTAAAATCGATTAATTTGGCATCATTTATGATATGGGGATTAGCCCCCTGTTCAAAGGGTAGCTGAATATTTAATCCGAAGGAATTTTCCCGTCCAGCACCTTCATTCCCTGCTTGCATGATGCCACCCCCAGCGCCGGTTAACACCATAAAACCGTATTGACTGATACGACGTGCGAACTCTACTGCGAGACGGTATTCACTGCTGTCGGGTTTGATGCGTGCCGAGCCAAAAATGGTAAGTTTACGAATGTGACGGTAGGGGTAAAATACCTGAAATCCCTTTTCTAGATCTTCGATCGCATAGGTTAAAATTTTCCAATCGAGGCGATCGATTTCCTCCCCGGCAATTCTGACTATTGCTTCCAGAGCTCTTTGAATCCATTTACCATCTTTCAAGTGGGGTAAATGTTGCACCAATTTCAGCAAGTCTTCGGTTAATTGAGAATAGGAATTTTCCATTGGTGGGTTGGGTTTTGGGTTTTAGGGTGTTGGGGTTTTAGGTTTTTAGGGTTTTAGGGTGTTGGGGAAGATATTTGGTTCTTCGTTACTTGGTATGGTTCGATAGGGGGGCATAAATCGACTAAATCCTTATCTGGCAAGAGACTTAATTGATTAGTTCGCTCTAGAGCAAAAACAATTGACAAAAATCGCTAAATGCCTTTCTCTATAAGGGTT
>NZ_JAPZQJ010000053.1:0-4660 GCF_027530405.1 Microcystis sp. LE19-41.2A
TAAATCCTTATCTGGTAAGAGACTTAATGGATTAGTTCGCTCTAGATCAAAAACAATTGTCAAAAATCGCTAAATGCCTTTCTATATAAGGGTTACATCCCTTATAACCCCCGTCCATTGCATAACACAAACCGAAGAGCCACTTTTTCCCTGAAAATTAGGTAATTGGCCACCTCAAAACTGGTAAAACCCCACACCCCACACCCCACACCCCACACCCTGCCCCCAGGAAAAACTTTTTGCCGCAAACCCTATATAAAAATGTCCGTCACATCGCCGGGACAGGGTTGGGTTTGGTGGTAGTGCAGAAATGCGTGGAACTACACGGTAGCTCGATCGAAATCGCTAGTATCCCCTGGAATGGAACCACTGTCACGATTTTATTGCCGAAAGTGGCCTGAAAAAAATCGGAGCGAGAATGATTCTCAATCAGGGGAAAACTTCCGGGGAAGAAATTAGGAAACACCACCCAGACGGGCGTATTCTAAAATTGACTGGCTAAGAGCATCGCGATCATCGCGGCTGAGATAATAATTCCGGCCGCCGATATCATTGAGAAATCGCAGTAGGGCAAGACAAGCGGACTCTAGATCCGCCCGGTGTCGGGCAGCCGCTAAAGCTTGTTCAGAGGTGGCATAAACTAGGCAATCGCTAATTCCTTCCCTGCCATCCACTCGCCAACATTGAAAAGAATAACCCTGCATTTCTAGGATCAATTCAATCTGCCAGCCGTGATAGTCAAATCGCGTATAAATCATTTCAAGCAGCCCCTTTTAGGAGAGGAGAGTCACAGGTTTGACCGATCTGATTGTCTAGAAGCCCTGCACCTGTCTAACTTTCTAATTTAACGGGTGATTATGGAAACCCTCTGCAAACTTCGTGCAGATTTCGTGCAGAAATGATTTTGTCTACTGTCCCAAGGCAGATATTACTTTAAACGATAACCGAGACCGTGAACGGTTTCAATAAAGTCTTCCGGCGCACCGAGGGATTTTAGCTTGTGACGAAGACCGCGAATATGGGAAGTAACGGTTTCCTCGGCCGGAGAATCGTCCAAAGACCAAACTCGCTCAATAATACCCGATCGACTTAAGACCCGGCGCCCATGGGTAACAAGTAATTCTAAGAGAGCGAATTCCTTGGGGGTGAGGGAAAGAAGTTGACCGTTATAACTGGCCTCGTGGGTACTGGGATTTAACTGCAACCCCCCCCAAGATAATAAAACACTGCTGGTACTGCTGCCACGTCGGATCAAGGCCCGAATCCGCGCCATTAATTCGCCCAAATCGAAGGGTTTAGTGACATAATCATCGGCCCCTGCGTCTAATCCGTCAATTTTATCGATTACCGTATCCCTTGCGGTTAATAATAGGACGGGAACGGTGGCATTAGCAGAGACGGGATGATGGGATTCCGCTCGTCGCAGACGTTGACAGAGCAAAGTTCCGCTTAATTTGGGCAGGGTGACATCGAGAACTAAAAGGTCATATTTGCCTAATTCTAGCCAATTCCAGCCTTCTTCTCCGTCTCTAGCCACATCGACAACGTATTGTCGCTCGCTCAATGCCTCTCGCAAAATCTCGGCTAGTTGCATATCATCTTCTACTACTAAAATTCGCATGGTCTAGACTTGACACTCCCGCCGTTAAGCTGACGCTGTGACGGGGGATTCTTGATTCACCCCAAACCCGCTTTTCGGTACAAGTACCAACGAGTCTTACAGTTTCTCCCCAAGCTTGAAATTCCGACTGTCCATCGGTATTTGTTGACAGTATTCTCATACCTTCTTCCCTTACATTCTTGGCGGCGTTTTCATCTCTATCGTGCTGCGTCTTACATTCTGGACAAATCCATTCACGAATACTGAGAGTCAATAAATCATTTTTAAATCCACAGCAAGAACAGAGTTTTGTACTCGGATAAAACCTGTCAACTTCTACAAGTTTTCCTCCCTCTCTTTTTAGCTTGTAGTCCAAGAAATTAAGCAACATACCAAAATATCCAGCGTCATGTATTGATTTGGCTAATTTAGTCCTTGCTAACCCTTTAATATTCAGATTCTCGGCTACAACGATTTGGTTTTCATCGCATAACTTTCTGGAGAGTTTATGAAGAAAATCCTGTCTAGTATTTGCTATCTTTTCGTGAACCTTGGCTACCTCCTTAATGGCTTTTTGGCGATTATTAGACCCCTTGGCTTTACGAGACAATGCTTGTTGTCTCCGCTTTAAACGTTTAGCATATTTTCTGGTAGGTTTGATTGGGTCAATCTTGTAGGTTGTTTCACCATCAAAAACCGTAACTAAAGAAGATAAACCTAGGTCTATCCCTGATATTTTTAGTTTTTCAATGGTTGTTGAGTCATCCATCTCAAACAAGATGGCAGCAAAATATTTATCTGTACTGGTTTTAGAAACAGTTACGGATTTAATCTTACCATTTATTACTTGAGAAATCTTAGCTTTTATAACCCCTAATTTAGGTAGCTTAATTCCCTTATTTCTAATTGAACAACTTTCAGGATAACGGATTGATTGTTTTTTGTGCTTACTTTTAAATTTAGGGAATTTTGTTCTTTTTGAGAAGAAGTTCTTAAAAGCAGATTCTAAGTTTTTCAATGATTGCTGCAAGGTAGCGGCAGTAGCCTCAGCTAACCATTCAAAATCCAGCTGTTTCTTGAGTTTGGTAAGGTCTTTTGCCATGTCACAGTAGGTCATTCCTTTACCAGTCTCTAGGTACTGATTGTTAGTTTTATTTAAGTAGTAATTCCAAACAAAACGGACGCAACCAAAGTTTTTAGCTAAGGCTAGTTCCTGTTTTTTGTTTGGGTATATTCTCACTTTTAAAACATTTAACATCAGCCTGACCCCATCTGTGCTATCTTTTCAGTATAACACTTACCGCTTAAATATGTCAAGCTCATACATACCTTAAGAATCAAGCCTTTCCTTATTAGGAAACGCTGTCGCGTTAGTTTAGATTCTGGGGGCAATTCATCTCCCGTTAATTTCTGGTATATTTTTAATTAAGGAGAAATTTAACGGGAGTCCTCTTGCTCCATTTAGATAGAGTAAGCTGGAAATAGCGTCGGTTAACTCCTGATGAATTGGCTCAAACAAGGAAAATGGATCGCGGGGGGTTTCGGGCTAACTGTTTTACTGATGGGAACTATTAGCCTAGTTTCCTATCGCAATACCCTCGCCCTGCGTCAGCGCGCTGCCGAGGTGGAAGTTACCTACGAGATCATCGATAATCTCAGTAATCTTTACGCTAACATGGCGGTGGCCGAATCGGGAAGACGGGGTTATATCACAACTGGCAGCCCTAGGGAATTAAGCCGTCATCGTCGGGCGATCGCTTTGATGCAATCTAACTGGCAACTCCTGGCTAAACAATTAGAAAACGGCACGGATTTCGAGCGGGAAATGGTGACTGAGATCGGGGATTTAATGTATCGGCGAATTACTTTATTTAATCAATCGATCGCCACCTATAAATCCGATCGATCCGATGATATTTCTCAAGATGCAATCACGGTTAAAAGTGTCGAAGTCCGGGATAAGTTTCAAAATCTTCTTACCTATTTACAAGCTAGTCAGAAAAGGAATTTAAGAAGTAGCATCGCTAGTTCTAGGGATAGTATCAGCGAAAATTCTCTTTTGGGTTTACTGGGAACTTTTATCAGTTTTGGGATTATTTGCGGAGTTTATTTTTTGATTTTTTGGCAAGAGAAACGGCGACAAAAAAGTGATGAAATTCACCGGTTATTACTACAGGAAAAAGAACTTTCCGATCTAAAAATTCAGCTTTTTTCTATGATATCCCATGAATTCCGAACTCCTTTAACCGTGATTCTTTCCGCCTCGCAGTTATTAGAAAATGGCTTAAAAGATGCAGAACAGTCGAGCAGAAAAAACCTATATAGAATCCAGTCTTCTGTCAAGCTAATGAATCAATTCTTAACAGATATTTTGATTTTAACAAGGGCAGAATCTGGTAATCTCAGTTGTCGGCTAGAGCCGCTCGATATTGAAGCTTTTTGTTTAAATTTAGTCGAGGATTTTCAATTTATCAATAAAAATAATACGCCGATTAAATTTGTCAGTCAGGGATTGATGATTCGTCCCTATCTAGATGAGAAACTGCTCTACTCGATTTTAAGTAATTTACTCTTAAATGCGATTAAATATTCCCCCACAGGAGCAGGGATTAGTTTGATTTTGGGGAAAGATAGCGATCGCATTGTTTTTCAAGTCCGGGATCACGGTATCGGCATTGCCGAGGAAGATAGAGGTAAGATCTATGAACCCTTTTATCGGGGTCAGAATGTGGAAAATATTATCGGCACGGGATTGGGGTTAGCAGTGGTTAAAAAATGCGTCGAACTCCACCGCGGCGAAATCGCCCTAGATAGCCAAGTGGATAAGGGAACAAGCTTTACCGTCAAACTGCCCATTTCACCCTAGTTCCAGCTTGAGAGGTCTAAATAGGGTCTGCTGAAAAAGTTTTTCCTGGGGGTAGGAGTCAGGAGTCAGGAGCCGGTCGTTTCAGGCTTTGTTGCCCTTGTTTTTTGTACCAAGCGATGTACTACAAGAAGGATAATGCAAGGTTTTTGAAAGTCCCAATCCTATTTTCTTGCACTAACATCGGACTTTAACAG
>NZ_JAPZQJ010000087.1:0-12783 GCF_027530405.1 Microcystis sp. LE19-41.2A
CCCCACTACCCCACTACCCCGCTTGATCGAGTACAATAGAGTGTTCAGCAAAAGCGATCAGCTATTAGCTTTGATTAGTCCTTCGGTAAGAATATAAACCAGAGAAAAGACCCATTAAAAGCGGCAATCAGCTGAAAAAGCTCAAAAACTGAATTTTAGGCTGAAGGCTGACGGTAGCTTGCTGAAAGCTGAATCCCGTTGATAATTTTTTTACTTGAATCGCCGTGGTTATCCAAATCGACTCAACTCAAAACTACGAAACTAAAACCCAAGAGATCGCTAGACAACTTTTAGCCGAAACTCGGGAAAAAAAAGGTCTTTGGTCTGCTTTACAGGATCAAATGCGTTGGGATGATAAATTACTCGATTGGGCAATGTCTAACCCCAATTTACGAGTACAATTATTCCGTTTTATTGACTGTTTACCCGCTTTACGCAGTAATGCCGAGATCGCTAATCATCTCCAACAGTACCTCGGTGATGCTTCCGTAGAACTGCCCAGTGCGCTGAAAAGTATCCTCAACTTTAGTGATCCTAACTCCCTACCGGCTCAAACGGCCGCCAGTCTGATCAGTAAATCCGTAGAAACCTTAGCTCGTAAGTATATCGCCGGGGAAGATCTAGAGCAAATTACTCGCACTGTCACCCGTCTGCGGAAGGAAAAAATGGCTTTTACCATAGATCTCCTCGGTGAAGCGGTAATTACTGAAGCGGAAACCCAAGTTTATCTACAAAGTTATCTCGATTTAATGACCCATTTGGCTCAAGAAGCGAGCAAATGGAATAAAGTTAGCCAAATTGATGAAGCGGACGGCGACTTATTACCACAAGTGCAGGTTTCTGTCAAGCTAACTGCCTTTTATTCTCAGTTTGATCCCATGGATCCGATTGGTAGTAAGGAAAAAGTTTGCGATCGCATTCGCCTACTGTTGCGACGCGCTCAGGAGTTAGGGGTGGCAGTCCATTTTGATATGGAACAGTACGTTTATAAAAACCTCACCCTGGCTATCCTGAAAGAATTACTCCTAGAAGAAGAATTTCGCAGTCGTACCGATATTGGCATCACCCTACAGGCATATTTAAGAGATTCTGCCCAAGATTTACAAGATTTAATTAATTGGGCCAAAAAGCGCGGTTATCCCGTTACTGTCCGGCTAGTCAAAGGCGCTTACTGGGATCAGGAAACGATTAAATCTCGGCAAAATCACTGGCCACAGCCGGTATATAACGAAAAATCGGCCACCGATGCCAATTATGAGCGGATGACGCGGTTATTATTGGAAAATCATCAATATTTATACGCCGCCATCGGTAGTCATAACGTGCGATCGCAAGCCTTGGCTTGTGCGATCGCAGAAAGTTTAGAAATTCCCCGTCGTCGCTTTGAAATGCAGGTATTGTACGGCATGGGCGACCAATTAGCCAAAGCGTTAGTGAAGCGGGGTCATCGGGTGCGGGTTTATTCCCCCTACGGACAACTCTTACCCGGTATGGCCTACCTAATCCGCCGTTTATTAGAAAATACCGCTAATAGTTCTTTCCTAAGGCAAAATTTGGAGGATCGTCCCGTGGAAGATTTAATCGCAGCCCCCCGGGTTTTAGGCAAGGATAACCCGATTATCGCCGGTTTTCCTAATGCCCCCGATACAGATTATGCTAACGAGCAATTACGAAATAAAGCGAGTCAAGCCCTTACTTTTGTCAAAAATTCCCTCGGTAAAACCTATTTACCCCTAATTAACGGCGAATACGTCACCACCAATGTTCAAATTAATTCCGTTAATCCCTGTAACCCGCAGGAAATAGTGGGTAAAGTGGGCTTAATTGAGGTGGAACAGGCAGAAAAAGCGATCATAGCGGCGAAACAGGCTTTTCCCGCTTGGAAACGCACTCCAGTGGCTAAAAGAGCCGAAATACTGCGAAAAGCGGCGGATTTGATGGAAGCGCGACGACACGAGTTATCGGCCTGGATTTGTTTGGAAGTGGGCAAAGTTATCCAACAGGCGGATCCGGAAGTGTCAGAAGCGATCGATTTTTGCCGTTATTACGCCTCCGAGATGGAAAGACTGGATTTAGGGCATAATTTCGACGTAGCAGGTGAGAATAATCGTTATTCCTACCAACCCCGGGGTATTGCTTTAGTGATTTCTCCCTGGAATTTCCCCCTAGCCATTGCGGTGGGGATGACAGTAGCGGCTTTAGTAGCCGGTAACTGTACGCTATTGAAACCTGCCGAGACTTCTTCGGTAATTACGGCGAAATTTGCCGAGATTCTCCTAGAAGCGGGTATTCCTGCCGGAGTCTTCCAATATATCCCGGGTAAAGGTTCGCAAGTGGGGGCGCATTTGGTTAGCCATCCCGATGTTCACCTAATCGCCTTCACCGGTTCACGAGAAGTGGGCTGTCGCATCTATACAGATGCCTCCATCGTGCAAAAGGGTCAAAAACACCTAAAACGAGTTATCGCCGAAATGGGCGGCAAAAATGCCCTAATTGTCGATGAGAGTGCCGATTTAGATCAGGCCGTTGTCGGTGCGGTTAAGTCCGCTTTTGGCTACACCGGCCAGAAATGTTCGGCCTGTTCGCGGATAATCGTTCTGGAAAGCGTCTATGATAGCTTTGTTGATCGCTTTGTCGAGGCTACCGGGTCCCTCAATATCGGGCCGACGGATTTACCGAGTACGGAAGTAGGACCGGTTATCGACGAGAAAGCTCAAGCAAGAATTCGGGAATACATCGAAACTGGTAAAAAAGAGGCAGAATTGGCCCTAGAAATGCCAATTCCAGAAGTGGGTTATTTCGTCAGTCCCACCGTCTTTAAAAATGTTCCCCCCGATGCGGTAATAGCGATGGAGGAAATTTTTGGTCCAGTGGTGGCGATTATCAAAGTGAGCAATTTCGAGGAAGCTTTAGCTGTAGCTAACGGAACCGACTATGCTTTAACCGGTGGCTTATATTCTCGCACTCCTGCCCATATTAACCGAGCTACGCAGGAATTTGAAGTAGGAAACCTCTATATTAACCGGGGAATCACCGGTGCGATTGTCTCCCGTCAACCCTTCGGGGGTTTCAAGATGTCGGGGGTAGGTTCCAAGGCTGGGGGTCCCGATTATCTGCTGCAATTCCTCGAACCTCGTCACATCAGCGAGAATATTCAACGTCAGGGATTTGCACCGATTGAAGGGGCCGATTAAGCAATTTATGGCTAGGGTTTGCGGCAAAAAGTTTGTTGGTGGGGTCAGGAGTCAGGAGTCAGGAGACAGGAGACAGGAGACAGGAGACTCCGAGACAGGAGTCAGCTTTTTTCTCCCTGCTCCCTTCCCCCCACTTCCCTATCTCCCCACTCCCCTATCTCCCCATCTCCCCATCTCCCCACTCTCCTAGACTTTTGAAACAGGATTTAGTATCACAGGGGACTCCCCAGCTGTTGTCTTTCCTAGCTGATTTCTTGGCTGTCAACCTACTGCTATATACTTAAGTTGAGAATTGCGTCGGCCTATCAAGAAAAGACTATGACGATTGAAACCGTTGCCACAAAACCCTTTAGTGACCAGAAACCGGGGACTTCTGGATTGCGAAAATCCGTTCCCGTTTTTCAACAACCCCATTATCTGGAAAATTTTATTCAAGCTATCTTCAATACTTTAGACGGTATCGAGGGTCAAACCCTAGTTGTCGGTGGAGATGGTCGTTATTATAACCGTCAAGCTATTCAAACTATCCTGAAAATCGCCGCCGCTAACGGTATCGGTAGAATACTCGTGGGAACCGATGGTATTGTCTCCACTCCCGCTATTTCTGGGTTAATTCGCGAAAATAACGCTTTTGGCGGTATTGTTCTCTCCGCTAGTCATAACCCCGGCGGTCCGGAGGGCGATTTTGGCATTAAGTACAATATTACTAACGGCGGACCGGCCCCGGAAAATATCACCGATGCAATTTATGCCGAGACTAAGGTGATTAGCAGTTATAACATCCTCTCAGGGGCTGATATTAATCTCGATCGCCCCAGTTCCTTTAAACTGGGAACTATGGATGTGGAAGTGATCGATGCGGTTACTCCCTACGTCAAAATGATGGAAAAGATTTTTGATTTCGATCGCATTCAGGCCCTACTCACTTCTGGTAAGTTTAAAATGTGCATGGATTCTCTCCATGCGGTGACGGGTCCCTACGCTTATGCTCTATTTGAACAGCGTTTAGGTGCGCCCAAGGGTACAGTGTTAAATGGTATTCCCCTAGAGGATTTTGGTGGTGGTCATCCCGACCCTAACCTAGTCTATGCCCATGATCTGGTAGAAATTCTCTTTGGTCAAGAGGCTCCGGATTTTGGGGCTGCTTCCGATGGAGATGGCGATCGCAATATGATCCTCGGTCAGAATTTTTTTGTTACCCCCAGTGATAGTTTGGCGGTACTAACAGCCAACGCTCATCTAGTACCGGGCTATCAAAATGGTATCACGGGAGTAGCGCGATCGATGCCCACCAGTGCGGCGGCCGATCGAGTAGCGGCTAAACTGGGAATTGACTGTTATGAAACTCCCACCGGTTGGAAATTCTTCGGTAATTTGTTGGATGCGGGGAAAGCAACCCTTTGCGGGGAGGAAAGTTTCGGCACGGGTTCCAATCATATTCGCGAAAAAGATGGTTTATGGGCGGTTCTTTTCTGGTTAAATATTTTGGCAGTTAAAGGGGAATCTGTAGAGGAAATTGTTCGCAGTCATTGGCAAGAATTTGGTCGTAATTTCTATTCTCGTCATGATTATGAAGAAGTCGCCTTAGAACCGGCAAAAGAGATGATGGCACGTCTCCAGAAGTTGGTTTTAGACCTTAAGGGTAAACAATTTGGTAACTATGAAGTGGAATATGCCGATGATTTTAGCTATACGGATCCCGTGGATGGTAGTGTGAGTAAAAATCAAGGCATTCGCATTGGTTTTACCGATGGTTCTCGGATTATTTATCGTCTATCGGGTACGGGAACTAAAGGAGCAACTCTTCGGGTTTATCTAGAAAGTTATGAACCGGACGCAAGTAAACACGATATCGACACCCAAAAGGCCCTACAACCCTTAATTGATTTAGCCGAAGAAATCGGTCAAATTCGTCAATCTACCGGACGGGAACAACCCACAGTTATTACCTAAAATCTAGGGATCAGCTATCAGTTTTTATCGGGGAAATTTTTGACCTGCTCATCACTAATTAGGGTTTGCGGCAAAAAGTTTTTCGTGGGGGTAGGGTGTGGGGTGTGGGGTGTGGGGTGTAGGGTTTTACCGATTTTGAGGGGGTCAACTACCTAATTTTCAGGGAAAAAGTCCCAGAATTTTCCCCCCCATCACTCCCAGATATGGTACTTTTTGATTGACAAAAAGTCTAAAAGTCTTACCCAACAAGGTTTTTAGATTTATTCAGCAAACCCTAATTACTTCCAGTAATTGCCCTGTGGTACAATTTCTGAATTCCCGTGACTAATTTATCTAACATCGATCGATGGCTATCATGAGTCGGATCAAAACTCTGCACTTTGGTTAATAATTTTGCTTCCTGTACGTCCACGTCGTCATCGCTATAGATTAAAGTGCTAATCGATGTTAGTAGATCTTGATAGATTTCTGGACTAGGATTATCGCCTAAATAGGACTCTAACCATCGATAACATTCACCGGTTTTAACTGGTTTTAGTTCCGATAATAGTGGTTTTATCTCCGGATCATCATCAAGTTTTTCCCTCACAGCTACCTGTCGTAAATAATTTCTTTCTGATGGTTGAATGACACCATCAATCCAAGCAACACCGATGAGAATTTTCAGTAATTGTTTATTTTTCATCCCACACTTCCTTGACTAACTTAGCCATAAAAAAACCGTCTTGATTATGCCGATGGGGTAACACTTCGATCGCTCCCGTTTCTGTATAGTATTCTGAGAAGCATGAATTAGAGTCAGGAGTGGCCATTTTCCAATCGGGATGAGCGGCTAAAAACTGCTCGATCACTCTTTCATTTTCTAACGGATCGAGAGTACAGGTGGCATAAACTAAGATTCCCTTCGGTTTTACCCAAGTGGCAGCCGAGGCTAAAAGTTCCCCCTGTCGTTTGGCTAGTACAGGTAAATTTTCGGGTGTTTGTCGCCAACGTATATCAGGACGCTTGTGCAGGGTTCCCAATCCTGAACAGGGAGCATCGATTAGTACACGATCGGCGATGCCGTGCCACTGGGGACGATCGCGACTATCCCCTAGATGTATTTCGATCGCTTTTAAGTCTAATCTTTTAATATTGGCTTCTAACTGTCGTAAACGGGATGCCGTTTGATCACAGGCTAATATTCTACCCCGATCGCCCATTAATTCGGCGATATGAGTGGTTTTTCCCCCCGGTGCCGCACAAGCGTCGATAATTGTCTCTCCGGGCTGGGGATCGAGTAGATAAGTGACTAATTGGGCGCTAATATCCTGTAGGGTGTAATTTCCGGCTCGAAATCCCTCTAAACGCTCAATATTGCCTAAACCAGAGGTTAAACGGCAAGCCAGAGGTAACTTAAGATAATTAAAAGTTATATTGGCTGATTCTAACTCATTTTCTAGGGCTTCTAGGCTAGTTTTCAGGGGATTAATCCGAATATCGAGGTCAGGAGAGCGATTAAACCATTGACACAGTTGTTCCGTTTCCGTAACACTAAAGCGATCTAACCACAATTGCACCAACCAATCGGGGAAACTGTGGAGAATACCCAATCTAGAAGCGGTATTTTCCGGTAAAAGTAAAGGATCGTCGCCATTAGCAGTTAAACGGAGATATTGCCGCAGCATTCCGTTAACCACCGCCGCTAATTTGCCTAAATGACTGATTTTAGTTAATTCTACCGCCGTATTCACCGCCGCCGATGGGGGAATCTGGGATAGATAACGCAGTTGATAAAGACCAATATGGAGAATTCGCCGTAAATCCGGGGGTTGCTGGGCCGCGGTTTTTTTCCCCAGGCGATCGAGCAGCGCATCCAAAGTTCTTTGTCGGCGCATTATACCATAAACAATCTCCGTTGTCAAGGCTTTGTCAAGACAATTTAAGGAACTAGCGGACAAATGGCGATCAAGAGCGCGATCGGGATAGGCGGAGGAGCGATCGATATCCCGTAAAATCAGCAAAGCCAGCTGACGAGCATTATTCATGCAGTTTCTAGACGATTGCGGAGGAATTGGCGTAAAATAGTCAGTGCCGGAATCGGGATTTCGTGACCCATATTTAACTCGTGATATTCGACGTTAACCCCCAAACCAAGCAGTAAATCTCTGGCTTGACGAGCAGCAGCGATAGGAACGACGGGATCCTGCTTACCATGAACAATTAAGACATTTTGTGGGCCTTGGGGATGGGGTTCACCGTGCAGATAACCACTCAAGGAACCCAATCCCGCCAAGGGTAAAGATAAACCCACATCCAGCGTCATCGCTCCCCCTTGGGAAAAACCGGTCAAAAAAGTCCGCTCTAGGGGAATACCGGTAGTTGCTTCTAGGGAAATAATCCAATCGTGCAACTGTTGACGACTAGCGACTAAACCTTGATAATCGGAGGTTTCTAAAGCATACCAGGCGCGTCCCCCCGGCACTTGGGGATGATCGAAGGGAGCATTAGGAAACAAAAATTGACAATCAGCTAGATCCAGCATCGATGCAAGGGGGGCCAGATCCATGGCATCTGCACCCCAACCGTGCAGCATGATCACTAGATAGCGAGCGGGATTTTCCGGGGAAGGGGGAATGACAATCGGGTTAAAAGACAGAGTTTTTTCCTCGCAATTCTCTTTTTTCTCTATTCTATAGCGATTTTCCCGGCAGTGAGATGGGTGTTGGGGGAGTCTTTTCAGTGATCAGCTTCTGAAGGCAAAAGGCACTCATGCAAAAGGCAGCTTTATTCTCCCAACTCCGGCGCTCCCAACTCCCATCACCCCACACCCCACACCCCACACCCTGTCCCCAGGAAAAACTTTTTCAGCATACCCTAAATAGTAACCAATAATTTCCCTTGTCTTTCTATCAATTAACCGCCAAATATAAACCTTTATCGTCTTAGAAAAAACCAAAGACCACATCTCATCACATTCTCTAAACAATTTACCTTTTGGTTTGTCCGAAACCTTTACTTGACGGGGAACAGCCGCCAGTTTATTGTTGACATAATTTTGTAACCATGACCAACTTACCCCTGTTACTCTAGCAATTCCTCGTCAGGAAATTCGTTCGAGCAAGAGTTTATCAATTAATTGTTTGGTTTCGTCAGAGACGGTTTTATTAGTGGGATTGATCACAAACTGACGACCACATTCTTTACATTGACGTTTGGGTTTTCCATTATGAATAGAACCATTCTTGATCGTATGGTGAGAACCACAATTAGGACAGGGGAACGGAGGTGAAGGGGGTACTTTGTTCGGTGCTAGACTGATATTTCAGTAAGCCAGACAGGAGCCAGAAAAAGATATTTATCAGAAAAGTCATGATCAAGCTAGAGGTTTAAAGACTGATCGGGTTCCAATTATTTTTATTAATAAATATTTTACACAATTCATACCAGGTAAGCAACATAGCTCACCACTACTACCGAATCATTACCAAATTTTTAAGGGCTATTTCTCTACAAAAGGAACCTAGATATCGTAAATCATCATCGCTAATTTTGTCAAGGGTGGATAGTGCCTTTTCTATATCCTGTTCAGTGCTAATATCGAAGATTAATCTTTCACGTTCATTTTTAAAGAAGGGATAAATGTCGACTCCTGTAGAAATATACACTGGTAAACCAACTGAAGCAGCTTCAGCCACCGAAAAACCAAAGTTTTCTCGATGTGAAAATAAAACAAATAAATCCGAACCGGACAAGAACTTCCACTTATCTTGACCGAAAACTGACCGAACAGAGATTTAATTGCTTGAGTAACTATCTCTGGGTCATTTTTGTAAAGGACAAGGGAGGCAGTAAGTTTCATAATTCTGAAGGAATAAAATTAAACATTAGGGATTCTGTATTACGACGCATTTACGGTTCTTCGGCTTGTGTTATGCAATGGACGGGGTTTATAAGGGATGGAACCCTTATAGAGAAAGACATTTGGCGATTTTTATCAATTGTTTTTGCTCTAGAGCGAACTAATCAATTAAGTCTCTTGCCAGATAAGGATTTAGTCAATTTATGCCCCCCTATCGAACCATACCAAGTAACGAAGAACCGCATTTACTCACGTTTCATTTGTAAAGGCTATATCTATATCTAGTAAAACTTCAAGAGTTTCTCGGCTAACACGATCCCAAGAGTAAACATCTTGGTTTCGATATCCCAATGTTACAAGTTGTTCCGCAATCTCAGGATTTTCTATCTGAAACATTGCTTTAGCTATGTCGCTGACTGATGTTGGATCTACTAGGATACCGCCAGAACCAACTACTTCTGGCATTGAGCTGAGAGATGAAGTAACAACTGGACATCCTAATCCCTGTGCTTCTAAAATCGGTATTCCAAATCCTTCATAAAGAGTCGTAAATATTAATCCTGCACTATGACTATACAAAGCTACAAGTTCAGCGTCACTAACACGACCTGCAATGATAACACCAGGGATATGTTTGGCAATATCAAGAGTTTCTAGACTCCATTGACTCAAAGCACCACCTACTAAAATGAGTTTTTTAGCTTGATCCTTTGCAGATTTATCGCGGTAATTTTGGTAAGCCTCAAGAATTCGTCTGGTATTCTTGATAGGAGCGTAAAAACCGACACAAAGAAAAAATGATTTGGATTTAAGCTTTAATTTATCCAGAATATTATTATCAGGAGAAATATCTCTAAGGTGCGATCCTGCCTCTGGTATCACTTTTATTTTGCTTTCATCAAGGTCACAAAAACGGCAAATGTCAGACGCTGTATTATGAGAAACTGCTATGATTCTTCTTGATTTTTTGAGAGAGGGAGGAATCAACAATTGCCAATAAAAAGTTTTAAAAAATCCCACTTCTTTCTGACAAATCCAAGCATAAGCATCATGAATGGTAACTATTTGAGGGACATTCGATAGTAAAGAGCCTACATAACCTATATGGAATAAAACATCTAATTCTTTATTTTTGCTTAACCGAGGAAGTATCAATTGTTCACAAAAAATTCGCAAGAGCAAATTCTTAGCGTTCGGAAGATGAACTAATATAAAGTTCGGTCGATTTCCATCCCACCATTCTGGTATAGTACTGCTAAACAAAACGAATTCACAATCTACCAAAGAATCTGCGTACCATCTCCTAACTATATTATCGAAGTACGTTTTCACTCCGAAACTTCCTTGACCTCGCATAGCGAGAGCGTTAATTCCGATTTTCATATTTCAAGTGCGTTTTGGTGGAATTTTCTATGTTTAAGTATCGATACGGAACGCGCACCAAAGAATATTTGTATAAAATTACCTCCATTCTACTGGACAAGAGAATCTCTAACATTTAACATCCATAGACTTAGTAATAGTTATCTTGCCCGCCAACAAAGATTGTCTTAAAAATCTCATTATGTAATGAGGTAAGTTATTTAATCTCCATTGTGTGAATACCATCCAGTCTTGTAATTGAGCCGGTTGAATGGGTGAATAAATTTGCTGTTTTTCAGCTTCCATAGCTTCTCTTTTCTTATTCGTCAATTGGTTTTCATGAATCCGAAAACAACTTATACTTTTACCAGAAAACCGAGAAAATTTTAAGTTCGATAACAAAGCTCTCAGGTAAAAATCCGCATCCGAACTTAAAGAATAGTCTTCTTTAAACCCCTTGAGCTTTTGGTAAACTCTATTCCGGAAAATCGCTGCTGGTTGAGCAAACCCAAATATACCGATTCGGAACAGTGAAAGCAATTGCTCGGCTCTAGCGGCGGACATAGAATAGACGAAACGACCATAACCATCAGTATAGTCACAACTTCCATACACTATATCTGCTTTGGTATGTTTTCCAAAAGTCGTTAGTCGATTCACGCTATCAGGGTATAACCAGTCATCTGAATTAACATAACCTAACCACTCAGTATCACATTCCTGTAGCCCCGTGTTAATAGCTCGATACATATTACCTGGTTCAGCATAAAGAGTTTTCACATCCCATCTTTTACAGATGTCTAGTGTACCATCGGTTGAGCCGCTGTCTACTACGATGATATTAACCTCTACGTCTTTCTGCGATCGCAAAGAGAGCAGAGTCATATCCAGTGTAGCAGCACTATTCAATGTTGGAATCACATAACTAATTTCACTTATTTGGCTCATTGGTTATCCTAGAAAATAACTTTAGACATTGTACCCTAATTAAGTAAATCTAGTCAAATCGTTTCATTTCCATTCCTTCCCTTTCCCTAATGAAAGCAAAAAAGTTTGATTTAAAACAAATCCCAAATAGCAAAGGCAAGACAATATTCCAGTAACTAGAACGGTTGAGCATTACAAATGCTAATTCTGCCATAGCACCTAAAGAGATTGCTACGCCAAGTTTAGCCCAATGCTCATAAACATTTCTTAGGTAAGGATTGGCAGTGAGTTTGCTTTCAGCTATAAGGTCTCTGATTTGACTTGCTCTACTGCCAAAGATATAGATAAAGATTATGAGTCCTGCTAACCCAGTTTCAACGATTAGTCGGGATAGCATAGAATAGCCGTCATGTTGGTTTAGACGAGCCAAAATGCCTGCTTTTAAAGGCGCAGCCTCCTGAAAAGCATAAGTAAAATTACCTAAGCCAATTCCTAGCAAAGGATTTTTTTGTAAAGCATAGATTGCGGTACTATAACTGTTTAAAATAGCTCCCACACTTATATTTGTGATTTCACTATCTTTTAAAGCAAAAGGATCGATAAATTTTCCCGAACTCCAGAAAAGTTCTAATTCATCAAGTCTAGATACAATAGTTGGACTAAATTGATTAATATCCTCTTTATAGGTAAACATAACAATCACCAAAAATAATATAATGGCAAACAAAGGAATAACTTTAGTTAAACATAATTGTATTAAACTTTGTTTTGAAAATTTTCTAATTCGCCATTTTCGATTAATACAAATAAAATAAGCTATCAGTAAAGAGAGAGCAAATATGTTTGTTACTGACTGAGTCAAGGTGACAGAAGTGACAATAATAATCAAGGAGATAGTTGCAAAAATCCTCTTGTTTTTTTTTAAATATCCTGACAATAGCATCTGGCTAATAATTGCGAAGGCTGGCATAGCATAAATTCCTATATCTCCAGGTTCAGTAAGTACTCCTGAATGCCGTCCTCCCCCTAAAGACAGAGAATAATCCTCATCCGCCGCAGCAACCCTCACTGAATAGGGGAGAAGCCGAGCTATAGAAGCTAGGATACCAGCTACATAATCCCTACCAGTAAAGGAAACTATGAAAAATTGTAAAACAACCATAAAGCAAACAAATACAGATACCCTCACAAAGTCTTGGGCTAATATTTTTGAAGTAGCAGGATTTGTTGTTACCCATGATACAGTATAATAAACAGAAAAGAGAATTAGGAGCGATATTAAAACTCCTAAAGATTTTGTGATAGTGTAAAAATTATCTGTAATGAAACTTAAGAATGTTGACATGATAGTCAATGATAAGAAAAATATAGCGGGTTTCAGTTGAATGAGGTACAGCATGGATGACTAGGTAGGCTCTTTAAAAGGGGTATCGCAATAGCAACAATGGGTAAACCAGTGATGGATGTCTCGCAATGTAATCTGACTAAAGGCTTGAACGATCGCTT
>NZ_JAPZQJ010000368.1:0-10746 GCF_027530405.1 Microcystis sp. LE19-41.2A
GTTTCAAGCGTCTTTGTAGCAATTTAAGCTTACTCTGTACTTTCAACAAAAATCGAGGGGCTTTGATTAAATCTCCCCGTGAAGTAGCGACAAAACTTTCAATTCCCGCGTCAATTCCTAAACAGGTCTTCCCTACTGTCATATCGGGAACTAATTCCGTAGATTGGAAGGAAACCGAAACGTAAAATCCCGACGCTTTTTGGATAATTCGAGCTTGTTTAGGCTCGAACCAGGGCGGGTACTTTCTGGATTTCCTAATCCGAATTTTTCCCAATTGTGGAAAATTTAAGTATTCGTCACCTAAGAAGTTTATTGTAGGGGGTCTAAGTGGGTTTTAGCCTAACTGCCTAATCAAACAACAATCTTAAGCTTTATCTCCTCAGTCCTCAACAGTGGTACAATTGCCGTCATAGCTAGGGGTGTCTGAGGCAATCAGGCTGAGAAAGACCCTTAGAACCTGAGACTGGGTAATTCCAGCGTAGGGAAGCTGTTTACAGAGGAAATAAAATTATGAGACAAGAATGGGTTGCCCCCCGGCGCGGACAAGCAAATGTATCGCAAATGCACTACGCCCGTCAGGGGATAATTACCGAAGAGATGGCTTATGTGGCAAAACGGGAAAATCTCTCTCCCGAATTGATTCGCAGCGAAATCGCCCGAGGAAGACTGATTATTCCCGCTAATATCAATCACCTCAACCTCGAACCTATGGCGATCGGTATTGCTTCTAAGTGTAAAGTTAATGCTAATATCGGGGCTTCCCCTAACTCCTCGAATATTAACGAAGAACTGGAAAAATTACACCTAGCGGTCAAATACGGCGCAGATACGGTGATGGATCTCTCCACCGGTGGCGGTAATTTGGACGAAATTCGCACTGCGATTATCAATGCTTCTCCTGTCCCCATCGGTACTGTACCCATCTATCAAGCGGTGGAAAGCGTTCACGGCAATATTGAAAAACTCACCCCCGAAGATTTCCTCCATATTATCGAAAAACACGCCCAGCAAGGGGTAGATTACATGACGATTCATGCGGGAATCCTCATCGAACACCTGCCTTTAGTCAAAACCCGTCTGACCGGGATTGTCTCCAGGGGCGGTGGTATTATTGCTAAGTGGATGTTACACCACCACAAGCAAAATCCTCTCTACACCCATTTCGATGAAATTATCGAGATTTTCCAGCGTTATGACGTTTCTTTTAGTCTCGGTGACTCCCTGCGTCCTGGTTGTACCCATGATGCTTCCGATGCGGCCCAATTAGCGGAATTGAAAACCCTCGGCCAACTGACGCGCCGCGCTTGGGAACACGATGTACAGGTGATGGTGGAAGGACCGGGCCATGTTCCCATGGATCAAATTGAATTTAATGTGAAAAAACAGATGGAGGAGTGTAGCGAAGCACCTTTCTATGTTCTTGGTCCCCTTGTCACCGATATTGCCCCAGGATACGATCATATCACTTCGGCGATCGGGGCGGCTCTGGCGGGTTGGTACGGGACGGCGATGTTATGTTATGTCACCCCGAAAGAGCATCTCGGTTTACCCAACGCTGAAGATGTGCGAAATGGCTTAATTGCCTACAAAATAGCGGCTCATGCGGCAGATATCGCCCGTCATCGTCCAGGAGCGCGGGATCGTGACGATGAACTCTCCATTGCTCGTTATAATTTCGATTGGAATCGTCAATTTCAGTTATCCTTGGATCCCGATCGCGCTAAGGAATACCACGATGAGACTTTACCCGCAGATATTTATAAGACGGCGGAGTTTTGTTCGATGTGTGGACCGAAATTCTGTCCGATGCAAACTAAAGTCGATGCCGATGCGATTACGGAATTAGAGAAGTTTCTCGCTAGTCAGAATCAAGACAATTTAACCCCGGTTTAAAGGGGAGTTATGGGAAGGGCTGCTTGATTTCAGCCCTATTCCTAGCATAGAAGTCAAAATTCTGGGAATAGCCGCCGATTTTTTGACTAATTGACCCGTTTTTCTAGATATTGACCGATCATCAATTCTTGACCGGCGCGAGAGATAATAGTTTGTCGGGTGCGATATTGTTGACCGATGAGTTTAATTTCTTCTTCAAAGACAGAACCGGCGTATTCTGTTCTCAGACAGAGAGTAGAGGGGTTAGGAAAGGTATAAATAGCGCTAACGGGTTTATCCGTCGCAAATCCCCGATCGCGATAGAGAATATTATCTAAAATACCGAATATAGTCGAACCGTTGGAGGGTTTTTTACTCTGGGGACGGAGATAATTACTTTGCCAAGTCACTTCCGTACCACCTAATAGAACTGTATCTTCCAGATTATGTAAACGGGCCAGTTGAATTAATGGTTCGCTGCCTTGGGGTAAATATTTAATCTCGATGGCGCTGATAACTTCTTGGGGTTCCGTTTCTTGGGTGAGGGTGTAATAACGTCTCTGGGATTGCCAGCGTCCTTCTGTCTGCTTAAAAAAGGCTAAAGCCAAAGTTTCTAGCGATAATTGGGCGGTTTGAATTAATGTCATAGAAATAAAACCTTTCCTGTTTTTTGGGAGAGCAGATTTGTTATCCTTTGTCAAGAGTTTGCCAGAGAATTGTTACACATCTTAATACAATTATAAGCTGTTAAGTATTTAAATTGCCAGTTGAGATGAGGCACTCTTGCAAGAGGCAAGAGGCAGGAGATAGGGTGGTCACTGCGTGCGCGTTGCGGGGGGTTTTGGGGTTTTAGTTGAAATTCCCCCACTTCCCCACTTCCCACTTCCCCATTTCCCCACTTCCCCATCCCCCAACCCCCTTTTTAGCTGTTACTTTTCACCCGATCTGCCCAGTCTTGGTATTGTTAAAAATATAGAACCTCCGAACAAGGTCTCAACTCCGTGCAGTTAAAACAAGTCATCATCGCTCACAAGGCCAACCATCCCCAAAGTAAAGCATGGGCGGAAAAATGCGCTAAACAGTTAGAAGCCCGTCAGTGTAAAGTTTTAATGGGACCCAGTGGCTTTAAAGATAATCCCTATCCGGTATTTTTAGCCTCAGCATCGGAAAAAATCGACCTTGCCATCGTTTTGGGGGGAGATGGAACCATTTTAGCCGCCGCTCGCTATTTAGCTCACGAAGACATTCCAATTTTAGCGGTGAATGTCGGCGGCCATCTGGGATTTTTAACGGAACCTTTTGAGATTTTCCAGGATACGGAGACGGTCTGGGATCGTTTACAATCCGACCACTACGCGGTACAACAACGGATGATGTTAAAGGCCAGAATCTATGAAGGGGATAAAAGAAACCCGCAGCCAGTGAGCGAGGCATTTTATGCCCTGAATGAGATGTGTGTGAAACCCGCTAGTATCGATAGGATGCCCACCTCAATCCTCGAAATCGAAGTGGACGGGGAAGTAGTAGATCAGTACCAAGGAGATGGTTTATTAGTGGCTACTCCCACGGGGTCCACCTGTTACACCGCTTCCGCTAATGGCCCGATTATACACCCCGGCATGGAAGCGATCGCTGTCACCCCGATTTGTCCCTTGAGTCTCTCCAGTCGGCCGATTGTCATTCCCCCGGCATCTCTGGTCAGTATTTGGCCTCTGGGAGACTACGAATTAAACACTAAACTCTGGATGGATGGCGCTTTAGCCACTTCCATTTGGCCCGGGCAATGGGTGGGAGTTACCAAAGCTGAAAAATTCGCCCAATTTATTATCCTGCGGGAAAGCTATTCTTTTTATCAGACTCTACAGGAAAAATTACAATGGGCCGGAGCGAGAATTCATTATGATGGCAATCGTCATAATTAGGGTTTGCGGCAAAAAGTTTTTCGTGGGTGTAGGGTGTAGGGTGTAGGGTTTTACCGATTTTCAGGGGGTCAATTACCTAATTTTCAGGGAAAAAGTGCCTAAATTCCCCCCGATCACTCCCATATCTGGTACTTTTTGATTTACAAAAACTCTAAAAGTCTTAACCAACAAGGGTTTTACCATTATTCAGCCAGCCCTACTTATAATTACCGAGATGCCAGTAGGGATCGTTAAAGGTTGAGCGGGGTCGAAGGAGCAAAAGGCCCCTTGCACCCCAGCGAATAGAGGGTCAAAAGTTGTCAAAATATTTGACAAAATTGCCACTTTATGGTAAGAAATTGGGTTATTCTTGTCCCGTAAATTTTAAATTTCATCCCATCCAGTTAAGCCAGAAGACATAACATAACTGGTAACGGTTGCTTCAAAAAAGTTAGCTTTGGTGTGGCCTTCTTTTTTGGTATCGGAGAAGCGTTCCAGATGATTATAGGGACTTTTGTTATACTTTTCTTCCTTGTATAAAGGCTCAAGTCCGATCGCTTTCAGTCGAATATTAGCGAGGTATTTGGTGTACTGTTCGGTACTGTATTCGGTAATACCTAAAATGTCGTTGCCAACAATGTGATTTGTCCAGCGACATTCGTGTTTAACGGCCGTATCGAACATCTCATAAATCTGTTCAACGGAATGGGAAAAAGTTGCCATGGCTTCGGGAATAAGTTTCTGATACAAACGGACGTGACTTAATTCGTCCCGGTTGATCATTTTGAAAACGTCAGCACTACCGGACATTAGCTGTCGAGAAGCGAGATTATAGAAAAAGATAAAGCCGTTGTAAAAATACAAACTCTCCAGCAAATAATCGGCAAGAAGGGCGATAAAATAGCTTTCAGTAGTTTGTTTGTCGATGTATTGCTGGTAGAGACTAGCGATAAATTCACAGCGATCCTTGAGAACTTTATCGGTACGCCAAAAGTCATAAACTTCGCCTCTGCGATCCGAGGGAATAATGGTTTCAATTAAGTATTGATAACTTTGATTGTGCATGGCTTCTTGAGAAATTTGTTCCGCCATACAAAGACTAATTTCTGGCGCAGTGACGCTACCTTTTAGGTGGGGAATATTACAGGTTTGCACGGAATCAAGAAAAGTTAGATAGGATAAAATACCATCATAAGCATATCTTTCTTCGTCGGTAAGATGCCCGTATTCAGTCACGTCTTGAGTGATATCTAAGCGTTGCGGAATCCAGAAATTTTCGCGCATTTGTTGATATAAACCCACCGCCCAGGTGTAGCGGACATCGTTTAACTGCATCAGGTTGGTGGTGTTACCAAACCAGATCGAACGGTTTTCGATCGCATCATCTCCCGCCGGATTGAAGATCGGGGAAATGGGCATCGAATGGCAAGAATTAACTAAATGTAAGGACATGATTACTTGGATATTATGGCACTTTTAGGTTATAATAGATTTTCGGTAAAAAGTCAAATGTTTTGATTTTGATTAGGAATAAATTCAAAATCTAGGGCTTCTGCCAAAGTAAATGGGCAATCCTTCGGGAATTTCTCTAGGTTTATCCCTGTTTCAATAGCGGCTTTTTTTCTGACCTTATTATAGCATTTTTTTAAATTGTCTTCTGTTAAAAAACTCTTAAGACTAGGGCTATTTTCTAAATCTTCTTCGATTCTTTCTCGCTGCTCAAAAAGGGTTAATGCCCAGCTTCTGGTTTGTTTTTCTGGCTCTTGTAAGTATTTTAGTAAATGCCATAAAATCACGGTCAGATTGCTTTTAAGGGCTTTCTGTTGACTGATAGACATAGATTTTATTTCTTCAATTAAATTCTCTAAATCTAAATCAGAAAACCGATGATTTTCTAGTAAAGATATGGTTTTCTCTATCCAGAGATAGTAATCCTGTTCGTATAAAGTCTTATCCATAGCTGTGATTAGGTGATGAGTAGGACTTATTTTAAATGATATAAAAAAATTAAGGTGGGCATTGCCCACCCAAGTTAACCTTAATTAGCGCAACTAGAACAACTATCGTCAGACTCTCGAAAATTGTCCTTTTGTACGGTACGGATATAATAAATCGCTTTACACCCCAATTCCCACGCCATGATGAGAGTATCAAAGATATCTTTAGCAGTGAGACAACGGTTGGGTTCTGCGGGGAAATAAACCCCTTCATTGAGGTTGAATAATAATTCCATAGAAATCCCCGTATCAATCCATTCTTGCATAGTAGCGATCGCTTTTACCACTTGTTGCTGTTCGAGATTTTTATTCTCTGGATAAAACCAGAAAGCTTCTTCAATAAAAGGTGGTGCGATGGGAACGGTTCCCTTTGCCCATTTATCGTAGAAAAAGCGACTATAAACCGGCAAAACACTAGCGGTACATCCCTGTACCAAACTAGAGGAAGTATTAGGAGCAATGGCGGTAATATGGGAGTTACGGATGCCAAATCGTTGAATATCTTCGGCTAATTGTTGCCATCTTTGCGGTTGCACCGCGTTATTTAAAAACCATGCCACTGGTTTTGCTCCGATTAATTTACCTTGACTCCATTCACTACCCAAGAAAGCTTGATAAGCGCCGCGTTCTTTGGCTAATTCCATCGAAGAATAGGTACACCAATAGCCAATTTCTTCAAATAAATTACTAATTTCTGACAGGTTATTGTAGGATAATTTCCGTTTAGCTAACCAGTCAGCCAATCCCATCGCCCCTACCCCAATAGTGCGATATTTATCGTTGTGGTTTTTAGCATTATCAAAGGGAGGATTAGTGATATCGATAGTATTGTCGAGAATCCTGACAGCGATTTGACAATTAGACTCGATTTCTTCCCTGTCGATATTGGCTAAATTAAGGCTAACTAAATTACAGCAATGGGCAGTTTTATCGGGGGTGACATTGCTAAAAGATTCGGTGCATTGTCCTGTTAGAATGCCGTTAAACATTCCCAGATGACGCTTGGGTTCTGTAAAACAGTAGGTGTCATCTCGACGACAGGTTAACTCTACCGATTCAATGCGAATAAACTGAGTGGCCGAACGTTGGGGTTCTTTTAAAGTCCATTGTAAGCGATGGGTTTTAAGTCCCAATTGACCAAGTTGAAATAGTCCGACAGAATTAATCAGTAAACGATATTTTGGTTGACAGAGATATTCTTGATAATTTCCCTTTCCATTTGGCATCAATTTATAGCCACCGTCATCCATAAAAGTAACTTTGGAATCAACTCCTAAAGTCTGTAACATTAGGCGAATATCGAGCAAAAATTGCCGGTTAACAGCAGCAATCTGGAGAGACTCGTTAGAACCATTGCGGGCAACTGTTCCATCGGCATCAAGTAAACCAGCTAACCATTCTAAACGAGATTTAATTGTGTAACCATTGAGAGGAACTGTAAATTTACTGGGAATATCTAACGGGAGTTTACAGACGATCCGATCTTGTTTACTGTCATGATATACCCCTAGGGTATCGGTTTCTTTTCTCCAAAAAGTACCTTTTTCAATAGAGCCATTTCCCCGATATTTGTTACGAATAGCCAATAAGGGAAGTAACTCTTTTTTAACTCCGTATAGGTCAACTTCTGGCATTCCATTGTTTCCGTAACTCCCATCTCCAGAAAAGAATCCTGCGGTGTAGGCGTAGGGAAAGTCAAGATCATTTTCTGACTGGATGAGAGGCAGCTGGTATTTAATTAATTTATCTCCTTGTTTGAGGTCTTTTGCCTCCACAATTTCCACGGTTCCCTTGTAGTTCTTCTGAACGTAAAACTTATGGTAGTAAGTACATTCTAATGCCTCTCCGTTAGAGAAATTGACCTTTAATAAAGGCTGGTTTTCTCCAGTCTTTTTAACTAATACTTCTGACCACTCCAATCCATTCCAGACATTAACATATTCCCCCACCAAATCAGCGATTGCTATTTGTCCTCGGTCAGTGAGAATTTTTGTTTCTCCCGCGACGCATAAATTTACACCGGGGATATAGCCATCGTGCTTATTAGGATTAGCGCGATTGATGGTATCTTTGAAGGCAATGTAGGGCATTCCTGTTTCTACTTGGGAACGCATGATACTTTTAAATAAGTCCCGGGCATTGATTTTTTTATAGAGGAGAATCTCTTGATCTAAATTAGCTTCTACTAAACGATAGGCCTCTTCAAATTCTTCCCCCCATAGTTCCGCTAATTCTATACCTAATTTATTGCGAACTTCGTAGGGATCTACTAATGTCCACTCGGCTTTATTTATCACCCGACGCATGAATTCATCGGTGATAACTAATTGGGGAAAAACATCATAAGCTTTACGTCTTTGATCACCGTTTTCTGTCTGCATTTCCAGAAATTCTGGCACATCTAAATGCCAGATGTCAACACCGATAGTTACTGCCCCGGCGCGTCTTCCCCCCTGATTTACTGCAATAGCTGTATCGTTGAGTAATTTAATCCAAGGAATAATCCCCCCGGAAGCATTAGCTTTCCCCATTACCCAGCTACCAGTGGCGCGAATTCTACTCACATTCACCCCGACACCGCCACCATTTTTTGAGATGCGGGCAGCATTAGTAATCTCGTCGAAAATGCTTTCTAAACTGTCGTCAATGGAGAGGATAAAACAACTGGTTAAGGAACCTTTGGGAGTGCGTAAATTGGCTAAAATTGGGGTGGCGAGAGAGATTTTTCTTTGAGCAATCGCTTGATAAAATTTCTTCGCCCAGGGGAGTCTATTAGCTGGTTCTTCCACAGTGGCAAGCAGCAAGGAACAGGTTAATAATGCCTCTTGGGGTAACTCATTTTTGAGTAAATAACGGCTAGTGATTAACAATGCCCCTGCGTAATCATAATCGATGTCCCAATCGGAATTAATCCAAGAACCAGCTTCTTTTAATTCTGCCTCGGAATAGATGAGAATCCTTTCGTCGTACAGCCGATTTTTAACTTGAGTTTTGACAGTTTTCTCGTAATTTCCGTACTGATAACCCCGGACTACTAAGGTATCTTTCCACAGACTCCAAATATGCAATCTTCCCGCCACATAGCGCCAATCCGGTTCCTCGGGACTACACATTTCTAGGGCGCAATTAATTAAATTATCCTGTATTTCCCTGGTGGTAATCCCATCCCGCAGGCGCGTGGTTAAACCTGCTTCTAAGGCGATTGAATTGACTTTTTTGCCTTCACAAGCCCACTCTACCACGTCGCGAATTTTGCCGATATTTAAGCTTGTGGTGGAACCATCGCGCCGAATCACTCTAATTCCATGGCTGCCCATATTAGCTAAAGGGGTAGAACGAAAGGGTATTACTTCGTTATTTTTGTGAATGGAGACGGTAGTAGTCAAGGGCTTTGATTGCATAATTAGGAAATTGCGGCGTTAAAAAATTTGACAAATTAATCTATTTGTACTAGAGTATTATATCAGATTTTCTGGGAAAACACAACATCTAGCGTGTTAAATAATCTTATCACTCTATATATGGTATAGCCAGGATTATTTTGTTCCCTAAAAACAGTGTTTTGGCTGACATTTTCTGGAAAAAATTCTTGATTTTCCAGAAAAATGTAGTTCTTTTGTATGCTTGACAAAAAGCTTTTTCTTTGGTACGAAAAACAGATTGACAAAATATTTTTGATCCGATTCTGCTTGACTGCTGAGGAGGTTGTGGTCAGACTTTAGCTAATGGCTGATAGCTTATGGGTATAGTTTTGTTCTTAAGTACCTAAGTAGGGAGGCACAATTATTTGTAAGATGGGTTAGCGGTAGCGTAACATAATCGGGCGTTGGGTTTCATGCTTCAACCCAACCTACGTTCTGTCCTGGGAGATATTGCTTTTACTCCCGAAGGGGAAATCATTCAGGATAAATTCTCCGTGGCACAAATTAAAATGAATGCCGATGGTAAAAATGGTAAATTTACTTTTGTGGAAAATTAATAAGTAAGTGGTTCTTCTCGTTTCTACCTCGTTGCAAGGGTCTCCCTTGCAACGCATTTCCAGAGGTTCTAGCTCTTGTGTAATACTAAATCCTGTTTAAAGTGTTCAAGAGTGTTAAAGTCGAGTCCAAAATCAACATAATCCTGTTTTGACTTGCAATGTTCTATTCAATTAATTTCTCTAGGGATAGGACAGTATTCGATGGTGGTGTTGGACAAGAATAAAAGAAAAATGTAGGTTGGTTTTCCCTTTCTTCAGAAATTCTTCTTAAGTTTTCGTGTTCCCTAATTCTTGCTCTAAGCTAGTTCTGGAATTTCTGGCAATTATTAGTAGTGAAATTTACAGGAAACAATAACAATTTCTTGATCAGACACGCTATAAACTAGGCGATGTTCTTTTGTAATGCGTCGTGACCATAATCCTGATAGTTCATGTTTTAATGCTTCTGGTTTTCCTAATCCAGAAAAAGGCTCTCTTTGAACATCTTTAATAAGGCTGACAATTTTAGCGTCAACTTTTTTGTCTGCGATCGCCCATTAATTAAACTCATCAAAACTTCGGGTTAGAAAGGCGACTTTCCTGATCAGTTAGCAGCATCTACATAAATATAACTATCAGGATTTTTCAGAGATTCTCTTGCCTCTTGGAGATGTTGACGGTTAGCTTCTGTGGAAAGCAGATAGTCCGTTTCATCCATTTCAGCAGCTTCTTTAATCAATAAAATCGCTTCGACAACTGTTCCTTCTGGTAAGTCGAGGTGAGGTAAACTAAGTTGACCATTTTTGATGATTGTTTGGTATTTTAGTGCATTCATAGAATTCTACTATTCTTGATATTCTATTAATTATAAGTAGGTAGGCGTTAAAAATTATCAGATGCCCCCCTTATTAAGCTATCCATTAGTCGGATCTTTCTTAACAAAAAGAGAAGAAACTTAAAAAAAGGGGAAACGATTGATAGGTATAGTTTTGAAAGAAGGAATTAAGGTGGAGGTAAG
>NZ_JAPZQJ010000440.1:0-1508 GCF_027530405.1 Microcystis sp. LE19-41.2A
GTCTCCCGTCTCCCGTCTCCTGTCTCCTGTCTCCTGTCTCCTGTCTCCTGTCTTCGTTAAAGTTCCGTCATCGGCAGCAGTTGCCATTTTTGACGGAGAAGACGGTTAAGTAGTTTTTGACTGACGCTAATCAGGATTAATCTCGATCGCTGAATTGGGGCCGATTCTCCGATAATGCGACATTTACGCTCAAAATTGAGCATCGCTTCGCACAAATTCGCAGTTAAGGGATAGAGTTTCTGGCTTTCCCAACAATCACAAACGGTTAAAATTTGCAGGATTAAGGCTATTTCGGCGGGATGATGCCATGATAATAGTTCTGGCTCGATTAATCTAACTTTTTCCCGATTGAGCAGTTGTAACAAACTAGAATAGCGAGCGTGGGTGTATTGAAATAAAAAGAAAAATTCTCCTCTGGGATGGAAAGGAAGCTGATCGGAGAAAAATTTATCAATTAAATCATTTAGTTTTAGTAACCAAAAGGACAAAAATTGCTGATCTAATAATAATTCTAGCCATCCTTCCTTAAGCTGAATTTGCGGAAAAAGGGCGATTAAATGGTTAAATATGGTTTGACATTGAACGGGCGTAAAATGATAAAACAGAGGTGAACGATAGAGAATACTATCAGTCTTTGGGCAACGATAAAAAGTTAATTTATGCTTTTTTTCTGGAAAAATATGAATTAATTGTTGTTTTAAGCAATGCTCGATCGAGGGGTGATTGTAGATAAAATTCATGCTCAGAAGGGTAAACGTAGTCTTATCAAATGGCTCTTTTGAACATTGGGTGAAAAATATTCATCATGTTACATTATGGACGCAAACAGTTTGATAAACTCACTGACCAGGTTGCGTCCCCACCTGCGCGTAGTGTAATTGGTAGGGGCATACAGCCTACTACCTTTCTTTGAGAAGATTTGCTGATCACCATAACTCCAAGAGAGCCTACCAAATTAATACTAAATCCGTTGAGTGTAGGCTACTTATAGAGGAGAGGCACTCATGCAACAGGCAAGAGGCTTACCCTTAAACTACGAACAGCTTATCGAATAAGACTTGCCATCATAGCCTAAAAAAGGGGAAAAAAGGGGGACTAAATTTTAACCAATATCAAACTTTTTCTTAAACTTTAGACAAAGTTTATGTGTAAAGGTACAGACAGTTGATATTTACCCCACATTCCGCACCCTCAACTGTCACATAAGCTGTCCCCCTCCAGAGACTTGAGTAAAAATACTTAGCTGGTGAAGGTTTTCTCGGTGGCCGCTAGGGCGGTCTTGAGACCCCTAATTATGAAAAAATAGGAATTGTTGGAAAACTGAGGCGAGTGGACTGTTCGACCAGGAATCAATCAACAGAAATTGAAGGTAATGATTTGGTAGTAGTGGCGTAGCCCTCTTGCTTACCTGGTATGAATTGTGTAAAATATTTATGAATAAAAATAATTGGAACCCGCTCAGTCTTTAAACCTCTAGCTTGCTCATGACTTTTCTGATAAATATCTTT
>NZ_JAPZQJ010000068.1:0-3285 GCF_027530405.1 Microcystis sp. LE19-41.2A
CTCAAAACGGACGGGTCGGAAAGCGTAAGACTACCGCTAAGGTAGCAGCATCCTGTGAAGCGTCAACCCCATTCAACGACCATCCTAAAAAGGTGGCGTGGTGAGGAATCACCGTCCGTTTACGGCGGTGAGGATGTCAAAATTCAGCCCCAGTTAGTTCTGGGGCTGAAACCATGGGGACAGGAGGGGGATAATTGTTAGGAAAAAAGAAGTTTTGGCAAAATTTAGCCAAGTTAGTTTAAAAGTTACCCATTGCCAAGGTACGCTATCTCTAACATCCCCAAATTTTCCCTAACTTAAAATCAGTAGTTGGCGCTGTTGTAAAGAACGCACACCAGTTAATCCTAAACCAACTTGAGCATCGATTGCTCCCACGGTTAAACGACCATCACAAGCTTGTAAAAAAGCAAATTCTCTCTCCGAGAGATTAACCGGCCGATAATCGTAATCTAGAACACTTGCACTAGGCCAACCGTAAAGACAGGGATGAACTTCGGCCACTGCATTCTCGAGGACTTGATCCCTGGACCAATCGGCAGTCAAAATCGGTGGTTTAGCGAGGAAAAATTCATAGTGGGTGATTTCCGGGTCTAATAATTCCGTCAAGCGATAACGTTCCCTTTCCCCTAAATTTTGCGCTCTAGCCATCAATTCGGGGGATTTACCCAATAAACGCTCTAATTGCCAGTAGGAAGGGTTAGAAAAGCCAATAAAGGCTAATCCTGACGCATCAATCAGTTGAAAAAGGGTATCGATATTATAGTCCACTTCCCGGGGGTGAACGTACATATCAGCGAAGGACTCATCGCGATGATTTTCCATTGACCAACGCTCTTTTTCCCGTTTCAAAATGCGATTATTTTCTGGTAGGGAGGCAAAAATCTCTCGGCCGACAGCGACCCCATCTTTATAATCCCCGCGCCGGTCTCCTTGCAAAAGTGCGATCGCCGATTGCATTAACTGGATTTCCCAGCGGCCCAATTGTGCATAGACAAAAATGTGCAGCAGACCACCGGGGGCCAGTTTTTGCGCGAGGGATTGAATCCCTTTAATCGGGTCCGGGAGATGGTGCAGCACCCCGACGCAGTTAATTAAATCAAATTCTCCGGGGAGATTAGTGGCGGATTCAAGGGGTAAATGGTGAAAATCCAGAGAACCTCGGTGTTTTGGTGCGACTCCAGAACGATTACAGCGTTCTTTGGCGATTTCTAGGGCTTTTTCACTGATATCTATAGCGACTATATTAGCAAAAGGGTTGAGCGCGAGCAGATATTCGGTTCCCGCACCAGTACCACAACCCGCATCGAGAATGCGGATATCCTCTCGTTCGGGTTTACGATGACAACAAAAGTTATAGGCAGCAATCCAATTCCAGCGCCAATTGTAACCGGGAGGAGGTTCATCTAGGAGCGGTTCGGGGGGGAAAGGATAGGTATTGTAGAGACGTTGTACAGCAGTGCGAATAGTAGCGTCGTCGGACATGAAAATTGGCGGAGTTTAGGATAACACTCGATCGATTGTCTCACAGACGGCAGCGATCGGGAAAGTCGGCTGGGGTTTTTTTGAGTTGGTCGAGGGTAAATAGGGTTTGCGGCAAAAAGTTTTTCCTGGGGGTAGGGTGTGGGGTGTGGGGTGTGGGGTTTTACCGATTTTCAGGTGGTCAATTACCTAATTTTCAGGGAAAAAGTCCCGGAATTTCCCCCCAATCACTCCAATGGTCGGCACTTTTTGAGGGAAAAAAAGTCTAAAAACCTTATCCAACAAGGTTGTTAGATTTATTCAGCAAACCCTAAATATAGCGTTTCCCACACCTGTGTGGCACAGTTAAACCTTTGCTGATTAAGCTTTTCACCATCGACAATGTACCTCTTGCCAACAGGAAACGCTATAGACCTCTTGTAAAAATCAAAAATTGTTGTTAGGGTTAGGAGTCTCCGAGCCAGTAGCCGGTCGTCAGGAGAATTAAGAATGAGCATTAATCAATTAAATGGGCTCTTCGTTACTCTTTATGCTAAATCAACAGACAAGATGCCAAGATAACATACTTCTAACCCAAAAATTCCGAAAGTTTCTCAAGCCATAGCCTCTCCGTTTTATTAGTTTCAGTTTATTGTTGATTCCCTCGACCACCCCATTCGTTGTCCTTCGCTCGAAATAACTAATGATTTCTCCAAACCAGTTTCGGATTGTTTGACAACTCTTGGTAAAAACACTGGAGGATTTTGCCAACCATTCCGAGATGGATAGCAGTCCCTCTGTCGGATTATTTGAGGTTCCATAAATCGTTCTTAATTCTTCGTTTAATTCCTGCATCTTTTTCAAATTTGGGAATTTTTTTTTGATAGCTTCTAGTTTAATTTTTTGGGGTTCCGTTAAATCTTCTTCATTTTTTAACAGGCTATATTTACTTCGCTTTAAAACTTCTAGCTTCGCTTCTTTTTCCGCTTTCTGTTTTTTATTTTTCTGCGCTTCTACGGCTCTTTTTTCTGCTTTTCTTTGTTCGTCTAACTCTTGATTAATTTGTTTCATTACATGGAATCTATCGGCGACTACCTCGGCCGATGGCATCAATTCTTTCACCAAATTTTTATAGGGCAACCAAAGGTCTATGCTGACTTCTTCAATTTGCTCTAACACCTCTTTTCCCCACCCTGTAAGCGTTTCCCTCAATTCTTCTTGTGTTCGCTTCTCTAGAATAGCTATTAGTTTTCCCGTATCTAAATTTACTAAAACTGCACAGTAATTTTTTTGCCCTTTGACTAGAGCGATTTCATCAATTCCTAGTCTTTTTAATTCCGATAGGTCTGGCTCTGTAATTTCTTCGGCGATGTCCTCTATCATTCTTTGAATCTCTTCTTCCGTTACGTCATTTCTTCGGCTAACATTTAAAATATCTCCTTCTTTTAATTGTTCGAGTATATTCTCGGCTAGTCTTTTCGTATAGGTTCGTTTCTTGGCGACAAAATCTAACTCTTCACTAAAGGGTTTTCGACAATTATCGCACTTAAATTGACGACGATTAACTTGTAGGTACACTGGTTGTCCTGAGATTGGTAAATCTTTGACTAAATGTCGATGATTTTGGTGTAGTTTATCGCTCTCTAACCCACAACGAGGACAGATTGCTTTTTGATTTTTCGATTCAATTCGGCAAACTATACCGATATTTTCTAGGTGTAGATAGCCTTGAATAGACGTTCCTTTTAGGTTCAAAAATTTGTCAAGCATCATAAGTAAAATACTCGGGTTTTTGGCTATTATATCAAATCTTAACTCAATTGTCTA